>CAYFZR010000072.1:0-9416 GCA_964347835.1 uncultured archaeon | reverse complement strand
AACGCCCGCAATCAACATTAAAGTGGGACAGGTGGGATAAAAATGAAAACGGTCATACTGGCAGGAGGTCGTGGCAGGAGATTGCACCCTTTGACAATGACCAAACCGAAACCAATGTTGCACATTGGAGAAAAGCCGATTTTGGAATATATAATACAAAGCCTAAAGTCTCATAATCTAAAAGATCTAATCTTTGCAGTTGGTTACTTAAAAGAAGAGATAAAGGACTATTTTGGAGATGGATCGAATTTTGGAGTTAATATCACTTATATAGAAGAAGATATACCCATGGGTACTGCAGGATGTTTAAAATTGGGGGAGAATTTATTAAAGGAAACTTTTTTGGTTGTTTCTGGAGATCTTTTAACAGATATCGATTATACCGATTTGATAAGGTTTCATAAAGAAAAGAGATTTATGGCGACCGTTGCGTTGTTCAAAACAGGCACTGCAATTGAATACGGGGTAGTGGAATACGATAAGGACTTTAAAATCTATTCTCTTAAAGAAAAACCGGTCATTGTAAACTGGATAAACGCAGGAATATACGTCCTTGAACCTGAAGTGTTGAGTTATATTCCAGCAGAGGTAGAATTCGACTTCGCTAAGGATCTTTTTCCTAAGTTGATACAGGAAAGGGGAATCTATGGATATACTAAACCCTTCCAGTGGTGTGATCTAGGTCGTTTAGATGATTATGAAGTAGCTAGGAACATTGCTTCGATTTTGGGGTTTTATTCTGGGTGAAGTTTTAAGAACACGGATGAAATTTAAGGCTATGCCAGACGCACGACGACCTTCTGAAAGGTCGATCATCAGGTCGAGTTGCTTCGCAACTCAACATCTCAAATAGAATATAAATGAGATAGAATGCCCCTCAAAACTCAAAAGAACTGCTCTACCTCCGAAGGAGGTAGTGCATTCGATCAACCTTTATAAAAGGTGGAGGAGGTGCCTTTGATCAACCTTTATAAAAGGTTGCAGGGTATGCTCTTACTTTGTATTCATATTCTATACCCATTTCACCATCTAGAGTAAAAGACAGCGTTTTCTGCTCTCCTTTACCCAGATAAGTTGTTTCGGTTTCAGAATCTCTTGTTTCACCAGTTTTTTTGGCTATAAGGTTTACGTCTACTGTTATTTCACCGGATTGTCCCTCATTTATAACCATTACAGAAATATCGTAGACTATACCCTTTTCTCTTGAAAAAGATTTAGTTCTTCTTGTTTGAATTATCTTAGGAACCGGTTCAATTGGCTTAATGTAGCTGGCAACTATAAAAACCGACCTTAGGTTATCGCCAACAAAGTCTATGAAACCTTTCGCTTCTTCTTCATCGACTTTTAAAAAATAACTGATCTCTTCTGCTTCAACATCTTTCTCTTTCCACTTCAAAAAGTTTTTTATGTCAGAAAACTCATTTGGATCTCTTTCAAGAAGTTTCTCGATAAAAGCCAAGTATTTTTTGTCGATTTCAAGAACTTGGAATTTACCTGACGCAAAATCAGATATCAAGAAAAGAATTCCAGGTTTTATTGTATACACCTTGGCAGGCCTTTCATCTAAAACTCCCCAAGAACTCTCTAAAATACCTGCATTTTCCATGGATTTCAGGGCTCTAACAACTACGCCTTCGGTTTTATTTATCTCTCTCGAAATCTTTTTTGGATAACTGTCTTTTTGAGATAAGAGTTCGATTATTCTGAAGTTTGTCTTATTTGAGAGTAACTTTAATATTTCATGAAGTCTTGACGCCTCATTATCTTTCATGAATTGGATTGGGATAGCTTGCTATATATAATTTGCATTTTTAGCAATTAGATTTCAAAATAGGGAAATTGAATGTCTAAATTTTAAAAGCCTATTGCAAGCTTTTATAAGCAAATTGTTTGTATTTTAAACATATTTTCATAAAAGAAACAATACAAAACGTTTAAATAGCAAAAGAAAGTTAAACTCTGTTGAGGCGATGATAAAATGGGTACTATTGGCTTTAAAAATGAAAAGTACAGTCTTTACTCAAGCCGTGAGAGAATCTCAAAAATCAAGAATCGCACCATGATCAATACTATTTTAGCTCTTCTGATATTCTCAGCTGCTGCTTTTTCAGCGGATTATATCAACAACAATCATACCCAGTCTTCTATCGATATACCAAAAAACTCTGAACTCTCAATATCAATTCAAGAAAAGAATTTTACCGTGTTAAAACCATCGTACTTGCCGGAAAGATATAAACTCATAAAAACGGAATCAGACAGGAGTGGTAGATGGCAAAAAGTTACGATGGTATATTCAAAATCTAACAAGACTTTAGATTTCATTATCATAGAGCAGTTAAACTTTCTAAATCAGTCAGTAGAACAATCAATTCATTCAGGAGGAGAAATTCTAGATATAAATGGCATGGAAGGATATTACAGATTATTAGATGACGATTCAAAGCTTTCAATGGTTCTTTGGAGATCTGGGAATAAGGGATACGTCGCTGGTGGCAAAATGAACAAAACCGAGCTTGTTAACATCGCCAAGTCCATGAAATGAGGGTTTTTTTATGCCTAGGGAGAACTTTAAATGGAAAAAATGAGGTGAAAAAAATGAGCGGGATTGAAGTGATTAAAGTTGGCAAGGCAAAGTATAAAAAAAGATCAGTAATATCGGAATTAATAAAAATTATAATATTTTTAAACTTTCGAAAACTTTAAATATTTTGAAAAATTAAATATAGGCATGAAAGACGAGGTGGATGAAATTAAGAGCAAGGTAATTGAAAACGCCTCTAAAATAACAGAAAAATGGGGATTTAATCCATTACTCGGGAAAATATACGGTGTCCTACTTTTTTCTGGAGATGCAATGAGTTTACAAGAAATCGCAGACAGTGTTGACTATAGTGTCTCTTCTGTAAGCCAAAATATCCCTCTGTTATTAAATTTTGGCGCGATTAAGAGAATTAAGAAACCTGGAGATAAAAAAGCCTACTTTCAGGCAGAATATGACCTGATGGTTGCAACTAGGAAAATGATTGAGAGTTTTTATGAAATCGAAGTAAAATCAGCAATCCCACTCCTTGAAGAATCTATAGATAAATTAGAGGCGATTTATGAAAAAGATAATAAAGAAGAGATAGAAGAAACGCTAAAGCGCCTGAGAAAGTTGTTGCTAGACTATAAACGCGCCAAAAAATATCTGGATTTACTTATGAAAGTTCCGCTCGAAAAATTACCATGAAACCAAATCCTAAAAAAGAAGGTGATAAAATGTTGGAATATAAAGAAAAAATTGGTAAAAGGGTACTTCTATTTTTAGTATTAATAACCCTGCCTTTTGTTGCACTAGCTCAGATCCCAACTTCTATTTACCAACCTTCGGCCACAACCTTGGTGGTTAACTATGATTTAACGGGTACTGCTGAGAATCTAAAGCCCGGAGACTCAGGAATTTTAAAAATAGTAATAAAAAATAATGGAGGCGCTCCAGCCAAAGACATTTTGATCAATCTTGAGGGAAACAATTTTATAAAGGTAGAAAACGGTGAAATGAGACTGGGAACCATGAATCCGGAAGATACGTACGCTGTTTCGTACGTTATTTCGGTAATGCCCTTCGCAAAGGCAGACACTTACAGTTTAAATTTGCATACAGATTACACTGGTTATTTCCTATCGTACGAGGCGCCGAGCACTCTTGGACCATCCTGGAAGAACTGGGATAAGATTTCATACAAGAACAACTGGGCTATTCCTGTTAAAGTGTATGCTAAAAAGCCTGCGTTGACCGTAGACAAAGAAATTCCGGAATACGTAGAGCCGGGTCATGCTTTTGATATACAAATGAACATAAAGAATACTGGTGAAGGCAAAGTAAAGGACGTCAATATCCAAATAAAACTCGAAGGAACCGAATTTTCATCCACTGGACCAGACAATATATTCATAAGGGAACTAGATGTATACAAGGGGAAAAACATTTCGTTTAATCTCATAACGAATGATAAAGCAGAATTGGGACTTCAATCTGTTCCTTTGCTTTTGAATTTTACCGACGAAGACGACGTACCCATGAAGCAGGAAGAAATGTTAGGTTTACAGATAAAAGGAAGAGCAGAACTGAATATAGCAAGTATAACATCTGATCCTTCTGAAATAATGGCAGGAGAGCACAGTAATCTCATAATTAGGTTGGAGAACGTAGGGAAGGATGATGCAAAAAGCGTATTTGCAGAGGTAGACCTGCCCTTCCAGGGCACAAACAAGGCCTTTCTGGGTAAAATAGAACCTGATGAGGATGCGCCAGCAGTATTCAGCTTTACACCCGCTGAAACCGGTACAGTCTCTTACATTCTAACTGTAAAATACAGAGACGATTTTGGGGAACACAGTTTATCTGAACCTCTGACTTTAATAGTGTATCAAAAAGAGGGTACAGATTCTTTAATCTTAATTGGAGTAGTAATATTAGCCTTAATTCTAGGGATCTTCTATTGGAGAAGGAAAAAGTGAATTCTATGAGTTCTTTTAAAACAATCCTCTTTTTGATATTCAAAGATCTAAAAACCTACAGAAAGATGGTTGCTCTCTTAGTAATAGCCATCACCATTGGAGCTGCGCAATATGTTGTTTTTATGGGTTTCATGAATGACTTCGTCGATAAAATGATAGACAGAACGGTAAACACAAACGTCGGTCACATTGTAATAGAGCCTCTGAACGATAAGAAATACATAGATGGTGTTAAGACTGTAGAGAAAAAAATTCTTTTGATTCCGGGATTAACTGGCGAATCCCCAAGAATAGATACAGAAGCCATTATAAACAGAAAAAACGAGTTAGAAACCTGTACAGTACGCGGTATTACTCCATCAAAAGAAGATACCGTCACTATACTTTCTAAAAAAATAAAAGAAGGCACTTTCATATCAGATAAAGATAAAGAGAACATCGTTATTGGAAATAAGCTGGCTGATAAAATTAAAGCTAAAGTGGGGGACAATGTCAGGATAACTTACAGAAATGGAGAAAGACGAGAATACATAATCAAAGGTATCGTCCACACAGATCTCGATGAAATCGATAGTTTAATGGTCATAATAAGTCTCGACGAAATTAAAGATGTTTTAAATCTCGGGGATCAGGCAACTGAAATAGCCATCAGGACAACCGATTTCGAAAAAGTAGACGAAATGAAATATCTTGTTATGCAACAAAACGTTCATGGAGAGGTAAAGACCTGGAAAGATAAATTAGCATTCATGTTAGCAGTAATAGAACTTTCAGAAGACCAGATGGCCCTGTTTGGAGGTATCACCTTATTTGCAGGTGCAGTAGCTATTGTGGTCATGTTGTACATAACCGTTATAAACAGGGCTCACGAGATAGGGATACTTAAGGCTATAGGGGGAAGAAACTCCTTTATTCTATATGTTTTCTTGGGAGAAGCCATAGTAATAGGATTACTCGGAACCATTTTTGGTAACATCTTGGGGTTTTCCCTCATTAAATATATTGAATTAAACCCATTCTACGATCCGATTTACGGTTATATGTCAGCCGTCTACGATTTAAACGTCGGTATTACAGTTTCTTTCGTAACGATGGTTACATGCATACTCGCAGGAATATACCCCGCCGTAAAAGCTTCCAGATTAAATATAATAGACGCGATACGGGGTTTATGAAATGAGGACTGAATTTTACTTGATACTCAAAGATCTAAAAACGAACTGGAAAATGTTTGCATTGCTTGTATTAGCGATATCCATCGGTTCAACGACTTTCATGGTAACGATGGGAACGATGAAGTGGTGGGAACAGACGATGATTGACAGGACGGTAAACATTGTGACTGGTCATTTGATCGTTGAGCCCAGAGAAAATGAAGATTATGTTACGAACGTAAAAAGTATAGAAAACAAGCTAAAATTAATGCCCGGAGCAGTAGGAGCGGCTCCGAGGATTAATTCCGATGGAATTATAATAAGAAAAACTGAAGAAGAAAGAAGCAGTATACTTGGAATCGTCCCCTCGAAAGAAAATAGAGTTACCATACTTTCTACTAAAATTCAAGAAGGCAGTTTCATATCAGATAACGATAGAAAAAATATCGTTTTGGGAGACAATTTGGCAGATAAGTTAAACGCTAAAGTAGGGGATAAAGTTCAGGTTATTTTCAATAACGGCGTTGAAAGAGACTACAAGATCAAAGGTCTAGTCCATACAGATATGGATTATATCGACAGCGGAATGATAATATTGAATCTTGATGAGATCAGAGACGTTTTTATTCTGAAGGATCAGGCAACGGAAATAGGCATCAGGATAACGAATCCAGACGAGGCAGAGGAGATGAAATATCTTGTTATGCAGCAAAACGTTCATGGTACTGTTAAGACTTGGATTGACAAAGTGGAATTTGTTAGGGCTTTGATGGAGCAGTATTATGTTCTTTCCCTCGTTATGGGAGCAATAACCCTTTTTGCAGCTTCAATAGCTGTAGTGGTCATGTTGTACATAACGGTAATAAACAGAATTCACGAGATAGGTATATTGAAGGCTATAGGGGGAAGAAACTCCTTTATTCTATATGTTTTCCTGGGAGAAGCCATCGTAGTTGGAATCTTCGGTGTAATATTCGGCAATATCTTTGGATATTCGGCTATACTATATTTAATTTTAAATCCTATGTACGATCCCGTTTACGGATATTTTAGCGCTGTTTATAGTTTAAATGTAGCTGTAACCTCTTCTACCGTAACATTTCTTACGTGCGTTATTGCTGGAACCTATCCTGCTATAAAGGCTAGCAAAATAAACATAATCGATGCTATCAGGGGGTTGGAAAGGTGAATATTAAGATTAAAGGTAATAAAAAGACAGATGAAACCGGCAACAATGAAAGTAAAAATCCTTTAAAGTACAACGAAGATATCGTTATAACTAAAGACCTCGTGAGAGATTATCAAATCGGAGAATTATTGGTACACGTTCTAAGGGGCGTCGATCTTAATATTAAACAGGGAGAGTTCGTAGCTATAATGGGTCCATCAGGATCCGGTAAATCTACGCTATTGAATCTTCTCGGAATGCTTGACCCTCCAACGTCAGGTCAGATATTCTTGAAAAGCGAAGATATTTCTGAATTAGATGAAAATCAAAGGTCTGATTTAAGATTGAAAGAAATTGGATTCGTTTTTCAGGCGTATAATTTGTTGAATGATCTAACTGCTTTGGAGAATGTTATGCTTCCCTTGATGATGGCTGGTGTTTCGGATGAGGAGGCTCGCGAAAGATCTAAAAAATTGCTTCAAGAAGTAGGATTGGGAGAGAGATTGGATACAAAAGCAAGACTTTTGTCCGGAGGAGAACAGCAGAGGGTAGGAATTGCAAGAGCACTTGCAAATCATCCCTCGCTAATACTGGCTGACGAGCCTACTGGAAATGTAGATACAAAAACTTCCCATGAAATAATTGACCTTTTATTCAAATTAAATAAAGAAAGCGGCCAAACTATCATAATGGTAACTCATGATCCTGAAATGGCGGAAAAAGCCGATAGGATAATCCGTTTAAAGGACGGATTAATTGTCTAAGAGTGGCTTTTACTACTAATCAGGAATAAAAAAAGAAAGAAAAGAAAAAAAATTTAATCTTTTTTTTATGTAGCAGCAGACATTAGCCCAAGTGCTCCAAAAATAGCTCCGAACACAACAGTAAACAGGATTAAGTATACAATGAATCCTAGAATTGCAACTATTATGGCTCTAGTTGTGTCAACGTCCAAAGCTTGTCTAACCGCTATTACGAAAGCAACCAGCAACCATATACCGACTACGAACCTAATCAATCCGCCCAGGAACGGTATTATCCCAAAAATGTTCAGGACAGCAGGAGAATCGGCAAATCCTAGACATCTTAGAAGTTCTCCCATATCAGAGGTGTGTTTTAGTATTACGACTCCTACGAGATAAATTATGCCGGCCCATATGGCCCATCCAACGACGCCCATAATTACGCCTACGATCAAACCTGTGAAACCACCAACAGTGATAGAACCGATTCCTGCGCAGACCGATGCAATTACGACGACAAGAAGAGCCTCTGTGGTAGCATTTGGATCTTTTTCAACTTCTTCGTACAGTGATACATCTAATCTGGCTGCTCTAATCATTTTATTGACCAAACCCATATTCATGTACAGACCTCTGTAACTTTTTTATAATTCTAAGTTTAAGGTAATTCATGGAGTATATTATATTAACTGTTCCAGAGAGTTAAGAACCGAAAATTCGTTTTACATGAAAAGAAAATTTTCATTAGAAAAATAAAGTTTGTTAACATATCTGATAACACGAACAAACCAATACATCTTTATAAGATGGAGTTTAAGAGGGCGCCTTTATTGGTTTTAACATGTACACCTTAATCTCTACAGTTCCTTTAGCTTCTGTCGACCAAGCTCCTCTGCTATCTTGAACTTTAAAGTAAATGGTGTGAGTTCCAGGAGATAAGTTGGACTTGCAAAATGTAGAGGAACTGCTAAGTTTGCCATCTATGCTAGATCTCCATTCGTAAGCAACTATTTTATCTCGGTCTGGATCTTCACCACGACCGCTAAAGCATACTGTCAATCCTTGGAATACTGAACCCGGCTGTATGTAATTTATATACGCTATAGGGGGATTATTTTTTTGAATCAAAATATTCCCTTGAGCCTCACTCGACCATGCTCCTTTATTATCCTTAACCTTAAAGAAAATAGTGTGAGTTCCGGGTGATAATTTGGATGTGCTAAACGTGCTAGAACTGCTAAGTTTACCGTCTATGCTCGATCTCCATTCATAAGCAACTATTGAATCTCCATCCGGATCCGATCCATGGCCGTTAAAGTATATTTTATCTCCCTGAGTTGCTGGGCTCGGATTTATGGAATCTATGTACGCGATCGGAGGATTATTTATTCTTAAGATTCGTTGAGCCTCATTCGACCAGGCTCCTCGACTATCTTTAACCTTAAAGTAAATGGTATGAGTTCCGGGTGTTAATCCCGTTTTACTGAATTCGGGAGAAATACTGAGTTTTTTATCTATGCTTGATATCCACTCGTAAGCAACTATTTTATCCCCGTCTGGATCCGATCCACGGCCTCTAAATCTTACTTCATCTCCTGGGTTTGCAGGACTAGGATTTATAGAATCTATGTACGCGTTCGGAGGATTATTTCCTATTATATTTACCATTATGGTCTCTTGTGCTTCAGGCGACCAAGATCCTTTATTATCCTTAACCTTAAAGAAAATAGTGTGGGTTCCGGGAGATAATCCCGTTTTACTAAATTCACGAGAACTGCTAAGTTTACCATCTATGCTCGATCTCCATTCATAAGCAACTATTGAATCTCCATCCGGATCCGATCCATG
>CAYFZR010000071.1:0-5348 GCA_964347835.1 uncultured archaeon | reverse complement strand
ATTGCTTTCTATTCTGCAGGAGGACTCACAGTTTGTCTTGCCATGATTAACAGAACTCTATATGGTTTTGCAGACAAAGATGCTCTTTCACTCTTCTTAAGTTTAGCGTCCTTATATCTGCTCTTTAAGACCCAAAGTAATTTTTTTTATTTTCCATTATTCTTAATGAGTATAATAGCCACTATATTCGTTTGGGAAGGTTTTATTTTGCTATTATATCCCGTATTCATCCTTGCTCTTATCAAATTAGAAAATAAAAAGGAAAATTGGTTCTTTTTGATTTTTTTGTCGATTTTTATTGTTGTGACTTTGTACCATGATTGGGGGGGTTGGAAAAAGCCTGTTGATTTTATAAGTTATGTCTTGAGGCATTTTATAATAAATCGTGATCCTAGTGTAGCGTTAACGACTGAATACTGGATGATTACTCCTTCCTACTTTTTTGAGCTCTTTAGTTTCCTAATTCCTCTATCATTTATTGGTTTATTATCTTTGAAACGGGAGAAAGAAACCTTATTCATCATTTTATGGTTAATTCCTTTGACAATTATGACAATTTATATAAACAGATTCTCTTTCTTCTTAAGTCCTGCCCTATGTTTATTAGCAGGGGTAGGATGCAATTGGCTTGAAGACAAATATGACAAAATCGTTCCATTTTTATTGATTTTTTTAACCGGCGTAGTTTCTCTGGGAATAACAGTGCAATATTCCCCCTTTATAACTAACGATATGATAGATGCTTTCATTTATATCAAAACTCATACTCCTGAAAGCTCCACAGTATTTAATTGGTATAGTTACGGTTTTGCTATTGAAACAATTTCTGAAAGAGAAACAGTCGCAAAAGGAGGCCGAATTGAGTGGGTAGGAAGGGTATTTTTACTCTCCAACGAGAGCGATATCATGTATTATATGAAACACTGGCGCTATAATGTCGGCGCCATTTATGTTGATAATTATCAGTTAGACAAAGAAAGGCTGTATTATGATGTCCTCAGAAGAAAAGGATATAACATAGAGGTAAAAGATTTTAACCAGACGTTTTTGCATCAGCTCTTATACAATGATGGAAGAAACTATATTCATATATGCAAGGCATATGATAACGGCTTTTCTAAGGTTTATTTGGTTGATTAGATAATTGAGTTTAATAGACTTTTTTCAAATATCATCTTACGCTGGAAAAAATACTAATTGCTGGTAGAAATAGCGAATAAACGCTACATCCTTGAAATAGTAAAAAATTTATAGTCAAATTGATAGAAATTACTACTCAGTGGAGGTTATCTGTTGAGAAAATTTGTAATTCTCTCATTGTTATTGATTTTAATCATTCCGATGTGTGTACAGGAAGGAGGAGAATCTCCAGAGATAGCAGAGATGTTAAAAGAAGAGCAAGTTCTTGAAGAACTAGAAAAGCTCTCTACAGTTGAGAAAGAAACTTTTCAAGAAGTACCTGAAAATCTGAGTATTGAGTTACCTTCTCAAGAGTCGAGTTTTGAGTTGCCAACCGTCAAACCTAGAGAAAGGGGTCCGTGGGCAATTCTTGTAGAGACTAAAAATAATGCTACAGGTGATTTTTTAAGATCACAAGGTTTTAATGTATATACATACGAAGAATGGGTCCTTTTAACAGATGTTAAACCCTATAAAGTAGGCGTTATTCTTAGAACCGAAGATCCGATCTACCTAATGTATGCAGCAAGGTTTTGCAAGTGTATCGATAAGCTTCTTGTGGTTGCTCCATGCGACTGTGAGATAAACAAATTAGAATTCATAACAAAGCGGCATTTATTGGAAACTGATATTCTTGTAGGGGAAAAAATGTGTTTGTCACCGGGGGAGGATAGCGAGCTCAAAGCCATGCTTGAAAGATTTGTAAATGTAATATCTATAGAAACCACGGCAGATGTTGCAAGAAAGATCTATGATGAAGGGTGTGGAGGAGCGCCAAAAAAAGATAAAAAAAGAAGAGTTCCACCCGGTAACATAGGTTGAGTTTACTCAACGTTTATCCAGAGATGAGTTTCGCGGTATGGTTGTGCAAAATTATTATTCTTGTAGAGTAAAAACTCCAACTTTAAATTTGTGCCTTTTTTATTGGGATCAAATTTAATAGGCTCTTCCACAGTCTCGTTATGCTCTATCTGCATGAATTCTTCCCTCAACGTTTCGTTGGAGTGTTTTATTCTAAGAGTATAGTTGATCGCTTCGTATTCGTGATTTACTATGCCAACTATCACCTTTCCGGAATCTCCTAGCCTTAATTTAGTCGGATAGTTCTTAGTGGATCCGTCAGGCGCTAGAATGTAAAATTCTGTAAATCTCTCTCCCTTTTTTGGAGTTGCAATTACGTATGCAAGCATACTTAATGACAATACTATGGAGGCGATCAGAAAGATTGTCAGTATCTTATCTACTTTAGTTTTAGGTCTCTCAAAGATCTCTGACTTAAATAATTCATATGCTTCTTTAAATGGAACAAAGAATCTTTCTTCTTCTGGAAGTTTTAATCTCCTTAGATGCGCGATTATTACAAAAGTTAAGGTGAATATAGATAATGTAATGATTATTGGTACCAGTCTAATTCCGAAAGGCGTGTAGTTTAGAATCAAACCAAGCAAAGGAACAACCGCTATGCTAAGTCCAAAACTTAGAGCAAATCTCTCTATGCCATCCAAATCTTCTTTTCTTGGAAATAAAGATGCTATTAATGTATATCCTGGTATAAAAAGAACCATTACTATACCGAAGATTACTCTAACCGGAGTCTCATTTAAGGGAGGAATGAGTGCAAAAACGAGAGTAAGTATTACAAGCAAGATTACAATCTGGAGGTCCCTTGGGATTTCGACCATATGTTTAACTGAACTTGACATTAAAATAAGTTTGTCTTTAAAATGTTTAAGATATCAGGGCAAAATAAATCTTGTTTATCATTATGATGGTAAAGACCGAAAACAAGGCTAAAATCGAGGCTTTTGTGCCATTTGTCAGTGTTTTAATTCTTTTTGATACCGCTGATGTGGATAACTCCACGATAATAAGCAGTATAATAAGTACTATGGTAGCGATAATTCCATTAGTCTCAAAATTCATGTACAGCCCAGATATGGTAAGAGCATTGGTAGAGGTTGCGCTAACGCTTGAAACTGCTGAAGTTGTGGTTGTGGTAACGGTAGAGGTAGTTGTGGTTATGGTCGATGAAATCATAATTGATGTTTAAAACTACCTCATACTTATAATTTTCTTTCATTATAATGACAATCTCTGTCTTTTTTATCTTATCTATCATTTTTATCTCCTTTTTACGAAAAAAAGTCTATATCTTCCTTATTCATGAGTTAGTACTCTCAAATAAACTATCATCAAGATTGCGAACATTAACCAACCCCCAAATATATGAAAAAGTCCTTGTGCCAAGACCATATCATTGAGTGCTATCAATAAGATCAGTGTTAGTCTAATAACATTCATTATGGGTATGAGGATGAAAATTAAAAGGCTTAAGACAGTTTTTCTTTTTATGTTTTGAGGTGGCATCAAAAAAATAAACGCTGTAAATACAATAAAAGGTATCAAGATCTCTCCACTACTACAAAGAGGAGTTATATAGAACATAGGTACCCCTTCATGAAGTATAACTGTATTTTGTAGGGATAGATCAATGCCTAATCCATTTAATAAGCCGATGGCTAAGTTAGCCTCGAATAGTGATAGTTTGGCTCCGAGATAGGTTATTATATAGTAGTTTGGTGGGATTAAAAATATTAAAAAGAGTATGGAAGGAATGGCTCTTTTTGCTTTTTGAATAGGATAAAAAAACAGTAAATAGCCAAATATAAAAGCCATAAGAGAGAGAATCACTATTTCCATTGAAAAGTAGAACAAGTTATACCTTAAAAAAGAGACAAGAACCAGTAAAATTAGACCTGCTAGCCTATAAAATGTTCCGTTCTCATAAGGGACTTTCCATCTTTCTATTAATATAATAATTGACATTATGGGCACTAAGATGCCGTGCCTTGACCACGGATCTTCGTACCAAGTTGATAGCAAGCGAAAGATCTCGTCGCCAAAGAGAGGGATCAATGCAAGAATAAATACTACATTTATAAGCCGCATATAGAATTATTCTATAAGCCTTTATAAAAATTCGTAATATGGGAGTATCTGGAACAAAACAAAATTGATTATGAAGTGAGCGGTTATGGGAGTTATCAAACTCCTGCTAACATAAAAAATAATTCCAAATACCATTCCTACGTAAAATGTAAAGGCGATCTCCATAGGCTTTAACCATATGCTGTGCATGGCGCTGAATATGATGCTTGTCAAGAGGATTGCATAGAAAGAATTTGTAACCTTCAGTGTATTTGTAAGAAAAATACCTCTATACAGGAGTTCTTCTGTGAATCCAAGGATGAAGAATGTGGAGGCAGATACAAAAGGATAGTAAGGTATGATCTTTCCTGGAGACAGTATTAAAAACTCAGTTGTTCCCAGGATGAATCCGAGTATCAGACCTAAGATGATGTTTTTCAAGATATTTTCTCTGATTAGACCCAGATCTCTAAAATCAAAGCCTTGATGATACGCAAGGAGCATGGCGGCTGGCAGCAGTATAGAATATGTGATCTGAAACTGATAATGTGTTAAGAATAGATCTAAAGGAAGACCAGAATTTACCAAACGAAGCAAGGCGAAGAGGATAAAACTCTGAATTACGAGAACGGTATTTCTTTCCTCTATAAAGAGGGGGGACAATACGGCAAGAATTATGAGTAACACGTATATTATTATGCCCCAGTGGGTAAAGTAAAAAGAATAAATGCCTTCGCCTAACAAAAGCAATAATGTAAAAATCAGTGGATACTTCATCTTTTTTAGATCAAATCTTTTTAATGAGACATATTTAATTCCTAATATAATGCAAGAGAGCGTAATTATGATGTTCAAGATTAACACGGGAAAGTCGACATTCATTCTTCTTCATCTCCCCGTTGAAAATCATTCCTTAATACCATAATAATCCATGCGTTCTTTATCAAGCTTTATCCAGATGAATTCAATACCAAAAAAAACAATCAATTGATGCCCCGGCCGGGACTCGAACCCGAGTCGCAGGCTCCGCAGGCCCGCAGGATATCCACTACCCTACCGGGGCTCATCTCCACCTTCTGAAAGGTTGATGTCGAGTTGCTTCGCAATTCAACATCTTGCTTAGGAGATGCTCTACCTCCGAAGGAGGTAGTGCCTTTGATCCACCTTTAATAAAGGTGGAGGCGAGTTGCTTCGCAATTCAACATCTTGCTTAGGAGATGCTCTACCTCCGAAGGAGGTAG
>CAYFZR010000070.1:0-6718 GCA_964347835.1 uncultured archaeon | reverse complement strand
TTGTGCAGAAGAAGCCCTTTCTCCAGTACTGTGTCGATTCCAGTCTCGCTCTGGTGCTCAATTTCGGCAATCCTCTGTTTGGCAGATGATTTATAGCGAGAAAGAACCACGTTTGCGTGCACCCAGGCAGCTATGTAGATAAGTAGCCCTAACACTGCTACCGCTGGCTCATATCGACTATATGCGAAAAGGAAGATAATGGGTATAAAATATGCCAACCCTTGTTTTCTCTTGCCTAAGAAGTCGAACACAAGTAAGATTAACCAGCCGAAAATAAACAGTCCGATGAAAGTCATGACATTTAGGGCGGTACGGCTGATTCCCCGAGCACTTAATACGTAGTTATTCAATTCTTCATTTCCACCAATCATTCATCTTTCACCTCCTGCGCTATGCGCGGTATTTTCCTGATTTTTTTAAAAAAAGCTTACTTCATCTCTTTCAATATTGATTTCCTAAGTTCTATGGCGTCAGTATTAGTCGGATCAATCTTAAGAGACATATCGACACAGTGTAAAGCCTCGTCATATCTACCCAATTTATATAAAGCCCATCCTTTGTTATTCCATGCCATAGCATAGTTAGGATCTATCTCTATAGACCTATCATAGCACTTTATTGCCTCATCATGTCTTCCCAAGTAATATAAAGCGGTTCCTTTGTTATTCCATGCCTCAGCAAGGTTAGGATCTATCTCAATTGCCTTATCGCATGATTTTATCGCCTCGTCGTATCTTCCTAAGTAAACTAAAGCGGCACCTTTGTTATTCCATGCCATAGCATAGTTAGGATCTATCTCTATAGACCTATCATAGCACTTTATTGCCTCATCGTATCTTCCTTGGTTAATTAAAGAGACCCCTTTATTGTTCCATTCTTCGGCTGTTGTTGGTTTTGGTGCGGCAGTGCACCCAGATAAACCTATTACGATTAAAAAAATTATTAAGAGCGATCTTTTTTGTTCTACGTTTCCGTATTCCACACCCATGTTTTCACTCATTGGAAAAAATCCCCAATTTTGGTCTATTTTTATTAAAAATCTCAAAATATATAAATTTTATTGAAAATTGGCTGAAAATGAGCCTCTAGTGTTTTTTTCTGATTTAAATAAATCTATTTTCTTGAAATATCTAGTTTTCGAATTTGTATGGTTGTTTTCTAATGTAGATGGGCCTATTTTCTCGAAATCTCTAACTTATGAGTCTTTGTACTTTAGAGTAGCTATAAGAAGATAAAATGTAATTGCTTATCTTCCCAAGTTATCAGGGCCCTCAAAATAAAAATTTATGCTTTCACGTTAATTATTATGATATCGTTTTTTAACTTTAATTAGGATGAGATCAATTACTATAAAATAAGTCAAAATCACATTCTCGATATTACCAAACCTAAATTTTTAGCACCTTTCGAGTTCTCGCTGAAATTATATATTTTAACTATTTCAGAATTCCATTTAAAAATGTTATATAGACTAACTCGTTTTCTATCAATTCTTTACATTTATCAAAAATCCTATTTCCATCATCGAGAAAGTCAGATAGTTTTTTATAAGGAACTTCTTCTCTAACTTCTAAGGGATCCATGGTTAAATAATTATCTACCAGTTTTAATATATCATCAACAATAGTATTCCCTTTTTTTATCACATTGGAATCAAGAATTTTATCCGTTTGAAAAATTACCTTTCTTATTTCATTTGCATTTTTAATAAACTTAGAACCACCCTGTTGTATAAATTTCTCGCTTCTTTTTGACAATCTTTCAATATCTGAAGAAATAATAGTCCAATTATTCATAAATTTACTAAGGGCTATCTTTAAATTAATTTTAGCCTGATTCTCAGTTTCTCTTTTCCTATTGTAATCAGAAGTAACTACTCCAGCCAAAATTCCGCTAATAGTTCCAATCAGCCAACCAATAATTAATGGCAACCAATCCATTAATTTATCACCTTTTAAAATTATGTAAACTATTTTATCCTTAATAACTTCAATTTAAGATAACGAAATCGATGAATAAAAAGTTTTAGGAAATTTTCTTCTAAACGTTGTTTGCACTAAAATTCTAAAAAGCTTTTTTCGAAAATAAGAATTAAGTGAAGAATCGAAGATTCTCGTGCGAGGTGGATCTACAGAAGCGCATTCCTTCTGAATACTCGACTTTATATAAATGCACATCAGAAAAAAAAACTTTATAAAACGTTACCATCTCTTGTGCAGTTCTTCTTTAATTATCTTTCCTTTAATTTCCTTACCATAGAGGTCAAAAAGATATTTTATCATGCATGTGTGCTCTATTAAACTTATGACCTGATATGCTTCCTCAAGTAATCTTCCTATTGCAATGGTACCGTGTCCTCTTGCAATTACCCCTTTATTTTCTTTCAATGCATGAGAAACTTTCTTTGCGAGTATTTCTCCTCCAATAGGTCCCTCTACAATAGGTATCTTGTGTAACAAGTAATCTCCCTCCATGTCCAAGGGAATTATCTCGTCGTAAGAAAGAGAAAGTACTACAGCATAGGGAGAATGGCAGTGAATAACTGCTAAAGCAGATGTTTCTTTGTATATCTCCCTGTGGATTCTTATATCTGTGGAAGCAAGCAATATCTTGCTGTCTGTTCCTTCTAAATCGGTCTCTATTAAATCATCCTTTCCTATCTCATCCAGCATACATCCTCTTCTGGTAATCAGAATTTTATCTCCCTGTCTTACGCTTATGTTGCCTCCGTGAGAAGTAACATATCCTCTTTCCACAAGTTTTTTTCCGAACTTGCTTATTTCGTTAAGCATAGAGATCTCCCAAGCCTAATGCATCCAACTTATCTTTTTTTGGTATTCCTTCTTCATCCCAGCCTCTGAATCTGTAGTATTCCTTTAACATTTCTTCCAACTTAACTACATTACCGTTTGCCTCTTCTTTTAATAATCTTTGAGGTAAAGAATCATCTTTGCTTGTAAAGCCTTCTCTTATGTTAAATAGTCTCTCCAGATTCCAAATTCTTTCTCCTATGCGGAGAACATCTTCTCCGGAGAATTCAATTCCCAAAGCGCTTGTTAACAATCTGGAAAAGAATTCTTCATCTACCGCAAATGATACAAACTTACATAAAACCAAGGAATCCATTGCACTGCAAAGATTTTGGTAGACTATAATTAAACCCGCCTTTCCCCCTGCAGAGAACCTATCTATGAGTTTAGGTATCCCTAAGATCTCGGGACCTATCATGTAGGCTCTAAGATGGCATCCTCCTCTGTTAGAGGTAGCGTATCCTAAACCCTGACCTTGAGCCCCTCTAGGATCATAGCCCGGTAACTCCAGCCTCTTACTGGACATAGAATATTCCGGTTTTTTAAAACTCGATGCAAGTCTATATGATCCCTCTGCAAGAAGATCTCCTATACATTCCCTCAAAGCAATGTTATTTATCACGTTTAACAATTCAGAGTCTCCAAATCCGATAAAATCTAAAAGTCCATCCTCTGAGAGTTCCATGGCACAAGAGATCGTAACTCCTGTAGAAATAGTATCCAGACCAAGTTTGTTACACAAGTAATTCGCTTTTGTTATTAGACTTAGATCCCCTATTCCACAGTTGGCTCCCAAGGCCCATATCGTCTCGTATTCTGGTCCTTCTCCATTTTCATTATTTACAGAAGTCTTTCTACCGCACGCTATAGGACAGGCATAACAGGCTCTTCTTCCTTTAAATAACTCTTTTTTCAAAGTTTCTCCTGATATACTATCTGCATACTCAAATCTATTTGTTTGAAAATTTCTTGTTGGCAGTATTCCCATTTCGTTTATTATATTTACTAAAGAAGATGTTCCGAATTCCTTTAAAGCAATAGAAGTCACAGGATTCATATCTAAAAGTTTTCTAAATTCATCGCAGTAATACTTAAATTTAAGGTGATTTTTTATTGTTACTTCTTTGTCGCCTTGAACAACTATAGCCTTGAGATTTTTAGAACCCATTACGGCTCCCAAGCCCCCCCTTCCTATGGCTCGATGCTTGTCGTTTATTATACAGGCATATCTAACAATATTCTCTCCTGCTTGTCCTATACAGGCTACGGAGCCTTTATGCCTCTTTTCTAATATATCAGTAGTTTCATGGGTGTTTTTTCCCCATAAATCGCCTGCATCCAGTATCTCATTTTTAACGGATATATTTAGATAAACAGGAGATTTAGATTTCCCTTTTATTAAAACAACATCGAAGCCTGTTCTCTTCAACATCGCTCCAAAGTTTCCCCCGGAGTTGGAATCAAATATCGTGTCCGTAAGAGGGGACTTCGAGGTAACAGAAAATCTCCCGCTCGTCGGAACTTTAGTCCCGGTTAAAGGACCGCATGCAAATATCAAGATATTTCCTTTTGAGAGAGGTTCTGTATTCGGTTTTAGAGAATCGTAGAGCAACTTAGCTCCTAAACCCCTCCCACCTAAGTATAATCTAATTAGATCCTCATCTATTTCTTTCTCCTCTATACTTTCTCTGGATAAATCTACCAGAAGTAAGTTCATCATCAAAGGTGTCTCCTCAGATCATGAATACGGGGAAAAATTACGTAATCGTCTTCTATCTCAACTATGGGTCGTAATTCATTAACATCCATCTTTCTAAGAATGGGAGAGAGAAAATCCCTCTTATCTATGTTATTTATTGTAACTCCCTGACATAGGGGGCTAAAAGCTGGAAGTACGATTATGTGCCTGTCGTTTAAGTCTTTTCCGTACAGGAAGCATGGCAATCTTAACATCTCGATGTCTATGGAGGGGTGCTCGTGTCCAATTACAAGGCATTTCCCATCTTTTAAAGGCAAATGACCATGGGTAAACGTTATATCTCCAATATCAAATTGATCCAAGACTTTTTTTGCTAAATAAGAAAGCATAGTATCATGAGAGCCCCTAATAAATATAACATCTTCTACATATTCTTCTAAAAGTTCTAAAATTGATAAAAACTTCTCTTTAACGTTCCATTCTATTCTGTCAAATGAATGGAATATATCGCCATTTAAAACGAATTTTGAAGGCTTGAATCTCTTGAGTATTTCTTCTAATCTATCTACTAATATTTCCTTTTCTTTCAACGGAAAAATTAAGCCCTGAGAAAATGATTCATCCTCTAGTCCAATATGCATGTCGGATATTGCACATATATCCAAATCTTTGATGAAAAGGCAATTTTTAAAGAAAACCAATCTATCGATCAAGTGTCTCCCTCTATGTTCTCCATAACTCTTTTATGGAAATCTCTCAACAGCGCTAACTTGTCTTTAACAAAAACAACGTCGCTAGCCCCCATAGTGGCTATTCCAAACGCCATTGGACTTGGAGATCTAGAATTTTTTTCCGTTACCTCGATCTCTTTTGACTTTATGCCTTTTAATATCTCTTTTATGTTTTCTACCTCGAATTTGTCCTCTATGATCTCTCTGTAACTCTCTCGGAGGACCGAAAAATCATCTAATTTCTTTGCAAAATATATGAGCATATCTGCACTGACTTGCTGCCTTCTTGCACTTTTTTTCCTTCCTTTGTAGTTTCTTAGTATCATATAAGATCTTGCAGCATTTATCCTGAATATCCTCTTTAATAAATTGGTGTCCTCAACGGCACTTTCTAAGATTTCTTCGCAGTCCTCTTCGATTATTTCCATAAGATAATCTCTCAATTTTAACTTTCTATTAATAGGCAAGGACAACAAGAAGCCAGTATCACCTATCGCTATAGATATGTTGCTCGTCTTTCTTTCAGAAATCAAATAGGCAAGCATTCTGCTAAAACCATCGTTAAATCTCAGACCATAATTTGTTAAGACATAAAAATTACGTCTATAATTCTCTTTATCCAAATGCTCCTCAATAACCATCCTCTCTTTTGTAGAAACCGAATCATAGCCCAGATATCTTATCTGATGATCGAATATTTCATACAGACTTCTCACTGAATTCTCGTCTATGGGATACTCTTTCAATATCTTTTCGATGACCTCTTCTTTTGTATTATTTTGCATAAATTTGATCATCTCACCCTTAAAAATCAATACGTGTATTCCAAGATCAAAAGAAAGAGGTAAGCGCTCTGAGAACCAACTAGGTATGGTAGGTCTTTCATTTGTAATATCAACGTATATTTTTCCTCCTCTTCTATACCTAAATTTGTATTTCTTTCCACCCAAGACAAATACGTCCCCTCTGTTTAGCCTTTCCAAATACTTCTCATCTAACTTTCCTACCCATTTATAGTCTCTTGTAAAAACGTCGCAGGAGAATTCATCCGGAATCGTTCCTGAATTTAAAAAGTATATCATACGGGAATATTTTCCCCTCCTCCCGATCATATTGGTATCTTCGTCGTACCAGATCTTTGCGTAGACGTTCCTCTCCTCTAGTCCCGTATATCTTCCGGAAAGATAATTTATAACACTCATAAAGTCCTCTTCCTTTAGATCTTCATAGCAATACGATCTCTTTATTATTCTCTTTACGTCTTCTGTGTTCCATCTCTTCTCCAGCGACATTCCGAAGACGTGCTGACATAAGACGTCTAAACAATTCTTTGGGATGTGTATTTTATCAACAAAACCGTCTTTTCCTTTTTTTAGCATTACAGCGCACTCTATAAGTTCGTCTCTATCTAATGCTATTATTCTACCTTTTACAACTTGGTCTAAGGTATGTCCGGCTCTTCCTATTCTTTGTAGTAA
>CAYFZR010000069.1:0-16879 GCA_964347835.1 uncultured archaeon | reverse complement strand
AAGTATGAATGAGGTGCCTGCTAGGAAAGATGAGTTGTTGCCGAGAGGATGAGAAAGATTATTTGTGTTCCTTTTTTGATGTTATTAAATTGAGAATACCGTAAGATATATGGGTACTTATTTTTATAAATTAATATATGAGTACACTTACAGTTTTCCTCGTCATGATCCTTTTGATCGCACCAGGCTTATCACACGAAAAATGGTTCAAGAACTGCTTGTCTTGCCATAGCAACTTAGATTTAAGCCGAAGGTTTCCTCAATTTGATCCCGATCATTTTGATAATTACTGTAGAACATGCCACGAAAGATATGATATAGGCGTTTCTTGGTTCCATCTGGACAATCCTACCCATGATTGTCGTTGGTGTCATTCTCCAAATAATTTAGAAAGAATATGGTGTGTGTGTCACATTTGGCGAATGAAAGAAGTTCATTCTGGAAATAAAGAGTTGTGCTGGACCTGTCATGGATCTAATCCCCATCAGATACACATTAATGTAGATTGTGAAAGATGTCATGGTGGCGAAGAAGAAGTTTATAAACCATTGAGCGACTGCATCGCATGTCATGGTGAAGACTTACATGGAATACATGAAGAAAAAAAGCCATGCGATGCATGTCACGGAAAAAGCGAGAAAATAGAGGAAATTAAACCTGAAATCCCAGTTGAATACGAGATTAAACCGCATACAATTAAAGATTCAATTAATAAAATTTTTGACATATCATTCTGGCATGATTTCATAGGTTTATTCAGGTGAGTTATATGGAGAAAAAATCAATCATTAAGAGGACTGTCAAAATATTTGTAGTGTTCTCTTTAATCATGTTAATCGCCTTATTATTTTTGCCAACAACCCTATCAAGGTATATAGGTGCCCACACATGGGTATCCAGTCCAAACTGTGTTGTTTGTCATGTAGATATCGTTGAAGAGTTAAATGACTCGAAATCATCTCTCTGGCCCCATCTTACCGTAGGAAATCAAACTCAATGCAAAGAATGCCACCTATTTGGCCATAATGCAACTTTGACAGAATGCATGAGTTGTCACAACAGAACTTCCTCAGAATTCATATCTCTTAACAACAGCATACACGGCAACTATACTCATGGACTGGCTAGATCTGAAGGCTGTATGGCATGCCATACCGATGTGAAAGTCAACTTTACCTGGAGAGGATGAACTCTGCGGCGGCGATATTTATCCAGAAAGACTAAATTCATGGTAAGATCTATTCCTTTTGTAGTCATTCTATTATTGCTTGCTCTCGCATCAATTGTCTTTTATCTCTATAATTTTTCGTATGTTTCAAGCGAGAGCATGACACCGACACTCAAAATAGGAGACATTATTGTTTACAAAGACGTTGATAAGGAAAGTCTCGACGTAGGGGATATAGTTGTTTATAAATCAGAGAAAACCACTGTTACTCATAGAGTCATAAAAATAAATGAAAGAGGCGTGGTAACCAAAGGAGACAACGCGCCAAGGGATGATGGCTTGATACCATTTGATAATATAGAGGGCAAGGTCGTTGAGCGTATTCCATGGGTAGGACTTTTAAAGACTCCTGATCTCCTTATGGAAAAGTTATCCATCGCAAAAGGTAATTTCCTCACAAAGTACAAGTTAAGCAAGCTAGATTTAGAAAAAAGGAAGAGAGATGCATTTAGATCTTTGCGGAACTTCTTAAAAATCATTAAATTAATCTTATTTAGACGCTAATGATTAATATTTCGTCTATTACTGCATTTCAAATAAATACAAAAGCATCAATCAAAAATTATATATATGCATTCGCTAATATATAATATATAATAGATTAAAAACTGAAAGGTTCAATAGAATATCTGAGGAGAAATTCAAATGGCAGAATATGAGAGGAGGCGGGCAAGGAGGAGGTTAGCTGCATTTGCATTACTGGCGGCTCTGCTGGCTTTAATAGTCTTTGCAGCACTACCATCTACCCTTGCTAGATACCAAGGAAGTCACACATGGGTCATTCCAGATTGTGTTCAGTGTCACACAGACATAGGAAGTGAGACTTCTTTATCAGAGTTAAGGGCTACAACAGAGCCACATTTCCCACACAATGATTCAGTAGCTATAAACAATTCAGCGTGTATGACGTGTCACTCCAGAGAAGGTATGAGATCCGGTGGACTCGTTACTGATGTACACGGCCACAACGTAACGTACTCAGACTGTGCAAAGTGTCACATACAAGGAGACGCTGGTACTTATCAGGATGAAGTCCTCTGGCTTAACTCTAGTGCTCACGGACCTATGGTGAGAAACAACTCCGGAGACATGGGCTGGGCTGATAATACTACTTTAGGTCAAAACTTGATGAGCAACACTTCCAAAGGCTGTATTGCATGTCACACCCAAGTGCCTGTAACGATTAGATGGACAAGAAAGATGGGCTTGAATTTAACGTATGATGCAACGGACGATACAACGACGTTTAGCACCTACACGAACGAATCTTACGATGAGCGCTGGACGGTAACAGACAAGACAACTTAGTCTGGACATAAAGGGGCTTAGCCCCCTCCAAAATTTATCGATAAAGAAAAGACCCCTCATAGAATATATCTTATTTTTATTACCGTTTTGAATCTTTTTATTTATGAAGATGAACCGTAATATTTTTGGATATTTATGAGAAAAATTTAGATCACTATTGCTGAGTTGGTACAAATGAACAAAGACTTAAAGTTATTCATCAAAATGTTAGTATCTGGAATACTGCTCGTCTTTGTTATTTCCAATTCGTTCGTAATTGCTTTAAATAATGAAAAACCTTTTTATATTCAAGAAAGTGATCTATTAAGCCCGGTTATAAATCGTGGGGACATTCTGCTGGTAGAAAGTCCGATAGACATTAAAAAAGGAGATTTTATTGTGGTCAACATGAATGTTCCTGTCATTTTGGAGGTTTTAGATATCCGGGGAAAGGTTTACTTAGTTGGCAGTCCAGTTTCAGGAAAAAGTGGTTTTAAAAGTCCATTTTTAATACAAAGCAATAAAGTCGTTGGAAAATTGTATACAATCGATAATCATATTGTTAAAGTTCCAAAGATTGGCAGATTAAAGATTTTCTTATCAAATCTCCCTGTATAACATGACTATTCCGTATAAAATGAATATTATGCCGAGTATTTCAAGAATATAAGTTAAGTTAGAGTGCTGGTGAGAGAAACCTAAGATTATCATGAGGGATGTGCCAGCAAGTATAAATCCTACGCCTCTTATAATTAAAAAACCAATTATTATGCTAAAAAAGATTATTAAAAGCCTAATGACATTATCCATGTGCTATTATTCCACCATCGAGGGTTTAATAATCAACCCCTTATCTAATCGCAGATCTCCAGCATCACCTTCTTCTACCTTACCAATTATGTTCACTGGTGAAATCATCCTCTCCTCATTAATTGCAATGCAAATTTGTTTTAATTCCGGGATATAGCCTATTTCTCTATTTTTAATGATTATCTGTTGGTTTTCTCCTTCAACATGTAGTTCAAAATTAAAAAGTATTACATTATCGTTGTAGACTTCTACGTTATCAACTAATAAAGGCAATCTATTCAAAAAGGCATTAACAGTTCTCGGGGCTTTTTTTCGATGTAGTTTTGCCGTTATGTAGGAAACGCCGTCGGATATTTGTATTTCGCTGCGTTTTTCTTTTGATGTTACCTTTTCTATCGCAGATCCAACAGGCCCATATAGTCTCTCTTCTCCGAAAATACCCAAAGCGGAGTGTGCGGTTAGTACACCTCCTATGAATGCGACAATAACCATCCTAACACAGGAGACTAGAGCACCCCTCCAATATGGAATAATTTCATTCCTGCTTACGAGTCTTTCTCCCATATGCCCCATCCATACAGACCCAAAATAATCAAAGGCGTCAACTATGCCGTATATAGCAATAAAAAGTAGAAGCACTCCGAATAGCATTTCAATGTACAAAATTCTATCTTTTTCTTTCAATTTCTCTAGGATCTCCATGTCGTAACACTATCCGAATTTAAGTTCATAAACTTTGTCTACAATTAAAAATAGAGCAACGACAAATGCTGCTAATCCTACATGGCCTCCAAATTTATACTCGGCTGTATAGGCTAAATATGCCACGCTCCCTCCGAGGAGCATAATTCCAAGCATTACTAAAAAATATATGGATGTAAAAAGTTGACCTGCCAATTTTTTGATTCGAGGCAAATAATAGTACCTTAAAATTCGTTGCTTACCTTTTTCTAAAACATGAACCCTTCTTAGTGCATTACAGGTCGTGCAATGATTAAGAAGAAGATCATATGTTCTTGCGGGTTTTTTTATGTAGAATTTGTTCCCGCATACCCTACACATTACATGCCACATTTCATCTTCGACCATACTTTCACCTGTGTGCAGGTCTAATCTTAAAAATTACGAATAATATTTAAATCTATGTTAAGAAGGGGGTAATAATGCATTTCATAACGTAATTATCTTATCCTAACCTATCACCCCCCTCCACACCCCCGTATAAAATTTAGAGTAGAAAACGGTTCAATTGTTACCGTTAAAAAAATATCTTTCTTTTGATCGAACTTTTTTTAAAAGTTCGTTGCGGATGGAACGAGCCACGTTCCATTTAATTACTCTTCCTTCACAAGTTCTATTATTTCTCTCCATGGGAATTCTTTTACCAAGTTTTCTCCAAATAAGATTTGTTCAATCATCCTTGAACCCATTGAAATAGAAACACGCATAAAACCTTTCTCACCGCCTACAGAAACAGCATCACCGACAAACCTCATCTGTAATCCGACCAATATGGTTCTTATTACTTCAGGGAATTCTTTATTTGCATCTTCTCTCAGTCTATGATAGGATTTCAAAAACTCCGGCAAACCAGTACCCATCAATTTTGCGCTATCATAAAAACTTATTGTTTTTGCGAGCAAACCGAGTAGTTCCATATACTTATGGGGGTCTACGTTCAACTTCTTGGCTTCTATACCAAGCCATTCAAATGCACCATCGACGTTCTTAAATTCTTTACCGGCTATCCAACCCAAAAATTCTCTCCATTGTTTGTCTTCTTTGCTTTCAAGTAAAGCCATTCTATTCACCTAGACGTAATGTATCCTCCCATAACCAATACAAACAATAGTATCATATCTGTTTTATTTAACGTTTTGAGGACAGTCATTTCAAGGAGGGTGTATGCAAAATAAATCATTGCGCATATATATAATAATTTGGATAGGGCCCTTGCATTTTCGTTGGGGGTTGAGACCATAGTTTTTCTCGTAACGTTACATGTTGGACAGAGTGCGAGTAAAAGCTTGGGTTTTTTCTTAGGACAGCTCGGGTTTTTTTCAACCACAAACCCTGTTGAACATTTGCTGCAGACGACATCGTACTTCATTGACGCGCACGTCCTTGTTTATAACAATGTTTTTAGGTGTATTTATATTATTTTATAATCAGACTTTAAAGTATTTAATATGGTAAATCCAGACTCAAGGTATGTCTACCCTTTGGACCAATTATACTAAGATCCTTGACATGACCGTAGTTTTTGGTAAAATATTAACTCCTTTGCTTATTTTATCCTCATTTTCTCTTATTTACTTTTCTTTTAAGAAACCTAAATCGAAAATACCTCTATATATACATGCGTCCCTCTTTCTATTCGGGTTTATTTTTTTGATTTACTACCACTATGAGATATCTCAATTGTTAATTAAAGATCCGTATTCAGATTTTTACTTTAAATTTAAGATCCCTCTATGGATTGAAAATGAAAAATTATACTTCTGGTGTTTTATAGCAGTTTTACTCTCAATTCCAATTAAAAAAGAAGAAAAGATAGCGGTTAGCATTCCAATAGCGATTTTTACATTAATTGTATGTGTATACTCAAATCCTTTTCTTGAGCCACTACCAAATTTTTCAAGGGAATTATATGATTGGGTTATTCGATCTTCTCATGTCGCTTATTACAATTACCAAAGCATATCCTATGCGTATTCTCTCCTTTATTCAAAGGCAGTCTATTATTATAATTCTTCGTATATGTGGATACATCCACCTTTATTGTTTGCCTCTTATGGAGCGCTTTTTTTGAATTTTTCTCTGTCCATTTTTGTCTTGATTAAAGAAAAAGGAGATCAGACAGCAATTTCTTATGCAAAGCTAGGATACCTTCTACTCACAATTGGATTGCTTATTGGTTATCCGTGGGCAATAGAAGCATGGAAAGATGAAAAATGGTGGTTTTCTCCAAAAATCAATGCATCCATAATGTTATGGTTATTCTATACTGGTTATTTACATCTCCGTTTAACAAATAGGAGTAATAGAGTAATAGCAATTGTTGCGATATTTTGTTATCTTTCTTTGATCTTTACATTTCTCGTTTCATATTACGTAAAAGGAGTCCATACTTATGCGTAAAAAAATATATGAAAGTCTGGAAGAGGTTACATTTTATGTACTCTTTTTATTAGGAATAGTCTTTTTCTATGGCGTTATTTTAGGGCATACCTTTAGTGTGAGGTTCATGAATTGGGAACAAACCCCTCTGTATGCTCACTATGTCCAACACCTAACAAACTTATCTTTACCTTTTATACTAGCCACAGTCATTCTTTTGGGAATTTGCATTCCTAAAAGGATTTTTTATGAAAAAATTATCAAAATATTTTCATTAATTTTAATATTAACCTTTTTTATTTCTATTTATGACTTAAAACTTGCTCTAGTATCCCTTTTTCTTATTTTGATGGCAATTCAAATATATTTAATAATAGCACTATTTCATAAAAAGAGCCTTTTTTTCAAAAAGACTGGTCTTACATTACAATTTGGTTCTGGATTATTGCATTTGGGAATAATTCTCTTTATATTTGATTTCATAGTATTTTCTGCAAAGATACATCTTATGGTATTTTGGATATCATTAATCCTAATTACCTTGGGAATGATTTTTCTGTTCTATCCAGACTTGTTTAAAATAAGAGATTAGGTTATTCTTTTTTATATCCAATATTCTCTTTCAACATCTTTAAAGAAACCCAGCCATCAGGATATCTGGAAAAAAGTGAGTTATTTGTTCAAGAGGTCTAGTTTTTCATCTATTTTTTTATATAACTCGATTCTTTCGTTAACTTTCTTTCTTAGTAATCCTAATATGTTAATTGGGGTTTCAATTTCGGCTTCGGTCATTAATCCGCTCGGTGGAATCTTCTTCTCAAGCATTCCAGGATTTCTTGTCATCCAATCTACAAATTCATCGAGATGTGCAGGGCAAAAGTTTATTTGTTTTTCCGAAAAGGCTCCGCTTACAATGTCCCAATGTAATTCTTCAAACTCTATTTCTTTCCTTTTATGCATTTGACTACATACAATACATCTTGTCTTGGGTAATTTTATCAACTCTATTTTTATCACCTCACAAACCTGAAAGGATTAAACGTAATTTACCTATCCATGGGATTATGACTGGTTTATGGTCCACCTCTACCACTTTGCCGGTTACCCAATTTTTCTTTACTTCCCAAGGATCAGATGTGGGATTCGCGTCACCTTTCGTTATGTATGTCTCCTTATCTATTACCTTTATCACTCTGTGAATAATTGGTATGTTCCCGACGGGACTTCTATAAACTATAATGTCCCCCACATTTATGTTTTCCTCCCCCCTAACAAACAAGACGTCTCCCCTATTTAAGGTTGGAACCATGCTGTCTGAAGCAACCGCAACGATCGGAGTATCTGAATTAAAAGTAAGGCTTAAAAAACTACTTAATACAAAATAAAGCGCTAAAGCAAAAACTAGAGACTTAATAAGTTCTTTAAACTCTGTTTTCAGAGATTCTCTCCTCAAAAAAGCAAGAACAAGATAGAAGGCAAAAATGAATAGAATAAAAAATGCAATTCTCGGAAGATTGATGACCAACATCGGTCTCTTTATTTCTATGAAAAATTCTTGCCTTCTAATTTCATTATCTACACTAATTATCACGTCCACTCTATGATAACCAGGTTTTTTCGCGGGCGTTAAAACGAATGGGAAACTCTTAGCCGTCATAGGAGGCATGGTAACATTCAATGGATTACGTTCAAGTACATCGAAAGCCGATGTACGAATAAAAATTGACACGTCTTTCGGTTGATTGTAATCATTTTTAAGTGTTAAAAGGATTATACCTTTGTCACCCTGACCTATGAAATCTGGGTAACTTGAACTGACACTAATGGACTGTGAAAGAACAATTGATGTAGAAGAGACCATTAGAATGAAAAATATGAGTGATGCACGTTTCATTCAATCACCATTTTCTTCAATGCGGAATGGATTCTTTTCCTTAATAAACTTTTATGAATTGGAGTGAAACAAGATAATTAAAAAAAGAAACCATTCTAGAAGATAATCGTTTATAACTCCGCAATTCTTTCATCCAAGGATTTTGATCCCTTCCAGGCACAATCAAAAAAGAAGTCAAACATAGCCGCGACATTTTTATGTTTCGTCCAGACTCCTATATCAAAACCAGGTTTGCCTTCAATATCGGTGAAAATCATAACATCTTTGTCATCGAAAACCCAGAATTTAGCGTAAACATTGTCGATATGCCTTATTTCCATGATGTTAGATAATTTCATAACATCATCCAAAATTTCTTTTTTTATTGGAACTATGTTTTTGATTTCTATATCCTCATTTTTTGCTTCTTCCAGTGGGGCGTATAGATACTTTACGCACCTATTCGTCTCGTCTCCTCTGCTTATAAGTATAATTTTTTCCTCAGAATTTCTAATAGATTCATCAAGCTTGTGATATATGCTTTTCCTGCCAGTAATAGTCCAAAATATATCCTCAGGTCTGGTTAACTCTAAACTTTTATTGAACAAACCTTTCAATTCAATGAGCATATTCTCTTCTATCTTTTTGAGTTCTAACATTTTGCATTCATGTTCTCTTTCAATAATAGATCTAAGATTTTTTAATGCCTCTTCTGGTGAAACAGCCCTAAATCTCATTGGTCTACTATGTTGAATATTAATGAGTCCTTTTTTCTCCAGATCTTCCAGAATACCATAAACTCTCGGTCTTATTATCTCTGTAGCATCGCTTACCTCGCTTGCTGTAAGTGATCCTCCAGCTACAAGGGCTATGTAAGTGTTTACTTCATGCTCGTTTAAACCCAAGGTCTGCAACGAATCGTATATCTCTTTCTTAACATACATGAACCATCCCTCATGTAGTAAATAGAATTATAACTAGTTATATTTAAATAATTATAACAAATAACCTTTACGATTCTCATTACTGATTCATATAAAAAGACTTAAGGATGTCATTTCAAAGTTAAAATATGCCTAGGGTAAAATATTTTGCAATATTCAAAGATAAGACCAGAAAAAGAGAGGAAAATATTCAGGGGGATACCATAAAAAATATTTTGAATAAAATTGCGGACCAATACGGAGATGAGATAAAAGAACTGTTATTCGATGAGAAGGGAGATCTTAGAGACTATGTAACGATATTGTTGAATAGCGAAATTGTAAAAACCGATGAAATCAATAAAAAAATAGAAGAAAAAGATGAAATAGCAATATTTCCCCCTGTTTCTGGAGGTTATCTATGAAGAGAGTTATAGTTGACGACGAAGTACCGGAGATAAGCGAATTAATTGAAGATATTAAAAAAAACAAAGAGGAATGCGGTGCTATTTGCTGCTTCATCGGTGTTGTGAGAAAATTAACTGAAAATGAGATTGTGATGAAGTTAAAATTTGATAGTTACAGAGAAATGGCAGAATCCAAATTAAATGAGATTATAGATGAATTAAAAGAAAAATATCACATATTAGATGCAAGAGTAGCGCATAAAACAGGAGAAGTTTATCCTGGAGAAGACGTCGTATATATTGTGATAGCCTCCAAACATAGGGAAGAATGCTTTAAATCCGTCAAAGAAATGATAGATAGGCTGAAAACAGAAGCACATATTTGGAAGAAAGAATTTACAGAATCTAAAGAGTATTGGATTGATTAATTTTTGTAATAACAAAATATATAATAAAGTTTTCACATAAAGTATAGAGGGTTTATAGTGCCTGAGACAAATGAAGAAGAGATATGCCTATATGATTCTGCGCTTAAAAGGGCAATCTGCTTGGCAAGTCTTGCCTCAGACGAAAAGAGAATTTTGTGTCCTGAATGTGAAGATAATTGTTGCGTCGTAGTAGGGGATATATCCCATTACGAGGGCATTACCTTTAGATGCCAGAAGTGCGGAGCAAAATTCAGATTATAACTAGGTTTTTCTTAAAATCTTTACAAGTATTTTGCCCATGGTGTGAATTATCTTAAAAGTTATGTCTTCCGAGTATTTTACCATAGTTTTGGGCTTATCGGTTATCTTTATATTAAAATTCTTTTCTAGGTGGGTTATACCAAATCTAAAAGGTCTGATAAGTTTTTCCCCATTATTGAGTAATACAAGTGTACTCTTACCATCTGTGTATAACTCAGATATGTCCGAGGACGCAAGGTATCTAGGTCTGATCTGACTCGCATCTATTAATACGTCATATGTCGATGTTGCCATGAAAATATAAAATAATAGTTGAGTATATATATTTATCGTATACAAATTTACATATTTATGTCAAAAATTTGAATAACAGTCCTTTAGAATGTATCAGAATCTTCTAATTCTTCTTTTTCCCTCTTTTCATAAATATTACATGCCTCTTCTAGACTTAAACTGTGTAATGGGGGCTGTGAGTTTCTTTCTCTGACTTTTACAAAAATTGGTTGGTTTATTGCCTCCCCAACAATTAATGCCTCTCCGACTCTAAGGGTGGATATCTGATCCAAAACATCGCGAGTAATGCCTTCAGAGGATCTTCCTATGTGATCTAAATCATAAGGATTTGTTACCCGGAGGATTATGTGGGTGTTACACTGTGAGAGCACTGTTGTGGAGAGTCTTATTGGCCGCTGGCTTACTAGGCATAGGGAAGCATAGAATTTTCTTCCCTCTCTGGCAATGGTTTCAAATATCTCTCTTGTTATTCTCGCAACCCTTTCGCCTTCAGGTATGAACTGGTGAGCCTCTTCTAAAATTATGAGGAACGGACAAATTTCTCCAAATCTTCTGAGTTTAAATATTTTTCTTGCTATGTGCGCGACGATTATTTGCCTCCTCGGCATATCTATTACATCCCTCAGATCGAAAATCGTTGCCCTTCCGGGTTCTACTACTTTTTTGAGGGACGGATAATCATATTTTCCGAATAGACCTAAGTCGTCTAATCCAATAAGCCAACTTGCCATGGCTTCTTTCGTTTTTTTGTTCATATCTGGATCTTTTTGGATTGATTCGACTAAATCTTCCAGGGAGTACGAATTTTCAAAAGTTATCTTGAGGTTGTTTAAGATTCTCCCTAATTCTCTCCTTTGAACGGGAGTTATATTGGGTAATAACTTAGAGAAATCTCCTACATTTAAATTAGGAACGCCTATGCTTATATCTTCTCCAGAAAATACGTTTACATTCTCGCTAAAATCAACATAGCCTTTTTGAGGAATGTTTGAAAATCCTGTATATTCCCCATGGACGTCAAATATAACTACTCCAAGCTTCCCCGTCTCTCTCCTGTTTAACAACTCTTCCAACAGTACAGAAGCGAGATAAGATTTCCCTGCACCACTCATAGCCAATATTGCGAGGTGTTTTTGAAATAAGCGGGTTAAATCTAATTTTATTGGAAGATCATGGAACCTTAAGGTACCGATGTTAATCCCATTGTCTTCATTTCCTAAAAATTTAGAGATCAAACCTTTTTCTGCAATGTATACCTTCTCGCCAGTAGATGGAGGATAGGTGGCCCGGTTCAAAGTATCAGATGAAAAAACTCCAAGAGGCCTTGCAAGCCCAACTGTAATTTCCCATCGTGGAGTAGGAAATATACTGCTCATAGGTCTCCCGCTTCTCTCATACTCTCTTACAGTCTCTGCTCTCTGGAAGTATCGATTAGATTTGTATATATCTTTGACATTTGCTATCATTGTTCCCTCTTCGGTCTCTAACTGTATAAAATTCCCTTTCCTCACAGCTAAACCATCTACATTTAAAACGAAGGCAAACTCACTTGGAGAAGGAGAGGGCTCAGATATCACGGTGCCTATCTCTTTCATTTGATCACCCTGTAAAATGGTCTTTTCTCTCTTCTCATACGCATTATAGATGAGAAATCTCCTATTTCATCTATAAGTATTCTGTAAAAGTGCTCTAAATCAATCTTAGATATCCTGGCTCTTTCATCCGCTTCTATTAAAACACTAGGAAAACCGTAGTCAGAATGGAACATAGACAATGCAAAAACAGTGCTTGCTATAAAATCATCGTTATTCTGGCGTAAGTATTCTATTCTTAGGGGGCGATCTAGATCTACGGTTTTCATGTAAAATGAATAAATGTTCTTTGTGAATTCAGGATCGAGCATTTTTAAAACTGGATGGTCTCCGGGTGCATCAGAGTAAGGGAAACTGAAGGTTCTTTCGCCAGCATCGAGAACATAATTTAATATGTTCGTATCATTCGATTTTAACAATTGGTCTTTGTTGCCCGAAAATCTGTTCGGCAATATATCGTTCGTTAAAATATTGACGAACCTTGTACCCCTACTATCTTCAACTACACCTGCCAAAGACAACCTATCACCCTCACATCTCGCATATAATTTCTCATACAGCCTTATTAATTTTTTCCTCGGTTTATCGGATATTTGAGGAACTATAGATCCATCAAGTAAAATTATATCAGGCTTAAATTCATCAATTGCTTCAATTGCAGTTTTAATCTCAGATTCCAATCTCCTTTGAGAAGATATAGTATTTACTTCATTCGTTTGGAAACCGAATACTGGGCATACTTCGACATCCGGGGTAGAATTTGGGTAATATGAGCATTCTGCTAGGAGATTACCTTTAAATGAGAAGAATACGGCTATACTCCTTAGCATTATAAGCAAAAGGTCGTGGTATTCGTGAGAAACAATAGATCCATCCACTCCTACGGCCTTTAGATCATCCAGTGGATGTGGAGTTACCTTCAAAATCAAAGATTTAAGTAAATCGTTTTTCAAAGATCTAATGCGTTCACCGATGCGCCTTCTTTTCTCTTCTATATCCTTTAAACTTTTTACTATCTCTTGAATTACCTGTGGATTCATATTTCTCGAAGAGAGTTTGTAAAACCTTATATAAAAGTTTGATCCTAAGAATTAGAGATGTTTACTGTTAGCACGTCCATATCTACGGATACTTTGGAGGTTAAACCTTCCGAAGAGATATATCTGAACGGAATAATCCCTTCCGTAGATAAGGTTGTTAAAGCATTCGAGAGGGTTGATTTAAGGGAGAACAAAAAAGCCGCTTACCTCGTTGAACATATTTTAGGCACCCTTCTTGTTTTAAACATGTCCTGCGATATTGAGGGAATCTCATCTTTTGATCATTCTAGACCTTCTCACCAAGAAGCGATAAGAAATGGCTTTTCTCCATCAGTGGTGCTTGGAAGCGCAAATGGTAGGGCCGGCGGGGATGTTTGGAGGCTTTTGCTCGAAAATAGGACTAAACTTAAAGAGGATGAGTATTTTACGATAAAAAACCCAATAAAAGAGAGATATAAAGAGGGATACATTGAAATACGCCCCGCCTCGATAGAAGACGGCATGAATATAAAGGTGATATATGACGATCTTTCGGTAGAGTACAATACGCAAGAAGGAAGGTATGAAGAGATGCTCGATGCGAGGACGCCGGTGCTCATAGGTTACTGTGAGGAGGGATTAAAACACGTAATAGTGGATGTTTTAGGAGACCTGAACCTCGAGAGGGTAAACATTGGCGATATCATATTTAGACCGGTTTTTGGTTACCATAAACTCACCATAACAGCCCTAAAAAAAGTTGAAATAATACGCATCTAAGAAAAAAAACCATGATTTTTTTTGTATTCAGAAATGCGACAATAATGATAATAAAACCCACTAAGATATAGTCATTTATGAAAGCGAAGTTACTGCTCGCCATGATTATATCAGTTGCCTTTCTTGCAATACAAAAGTTAAGAATTATTCCCATTGAAGAGGAAATGTTCATTCAATTCGAACTAATTCTTGTAGCTGGATTGAGTTTATTTCTAAACTTATTGTTGTGGAACCACCTAATTTATATTGAAAACAAGTTTTTTAGGTTGCGTTCAAATTTTTCTCTGACTACAGACGAACTTACGATCATAAAAAATAGATTGATCGGCCTAAAGTCTTTGGATTGATTTTCTCATATCTAACCAAAACGCTTTTAAATAGGAGATTATAGGTATGAGACAGTGGTCTCAATGAAAAAGTTACTGCTTATCTTCCTGATACTATCTGCGATACCGACTACCTCTAAAATACTCATCGATTATTCAGGAACCTATAAAATTCATGAGAATGGAACTGTGTCGTATTACGGGAGAATTTCTTACATACCGGATAATCCACCATCCTTACCTGATGCCTATAATAAATTAGAACGAATGAAAGACGATTATAATAGCCGAAAGTCCCTAAGAGACTTAAAAGATGGGTGGGGGAAGAGGGGCGTTAATGTAAGAAATTTCTCCATGAAGTTTATAGCAGACACTGAACCAGGGAATCAAGAATTCATCGTAGAGGCCTGGTATAAACTTGAGAATTATGTGATTAAAGAAGGAGAAAACTACGTTTTATATGGAAGTGGAAGACTAGAAAGTGGTCTTAGAGAGGGATATTGGCTTCAAGTTAAAAGAACATATATCTTCCCTAAAAACGCAAAAATTTTGTCCGTTTCTCCAGATTATGACTTAAAAACAGACAACGAGATCTGGTTTTATAATTTTGTAGACCCTAGGATTGAGTTTACATACGGAACTAGTGAAGAGGATCCGTATAATATTCCAATTAATTATTTGCTAGGGATAATTTTAACTTTATTTTTAGTAGTTGTAATCGTAGTATTCTTCGTATCGAAAAAGAGGAAGTCATAGGCTTTTAGGTATTTAATGTATAATCTATATCTGGAAAAAAGAAAAAGAGCATATAATAGACTATCGCTTGATATTTTTAAATCTCTCCCCCCTTACTCTCGTTTTTTAATCTTAGTTTATAGAGACTTTCATTGAAAAATCCCGAATATATTGCTCTGTGGTGAAAATCTTCGTTTAATCTTGTTCCGACCAGAGTAAAGTTGAAAGTTCCTCTAAACTCTACTTCTTTTTCTTCCCCCCCTCTTTTGAAAAATGCACTCGAGACTACATAAACATTTTTTCCCTCCATTAGGCATGATTTAGTTAAAGTGACATTGAGCGGAATTGCAGTTCTGTTTCCAAAGTATTGTATAAATGCTGTTTCTTCACTTACCACAAGTAAAGAGTTTGTTTCAGTATTATTTTTTACATACAAGGCAAATTCTTCCTGGTAGGAATGGGTCGAGCGAGAATCTAGGACGGGGTATATGTATCCAATGGATTGTAAAAGGATCAAAAATATGAGGAGCATCCTCGCATTTTTCCTTATACTCTTCAATCCAAAGGATATCAAAATCAATAATGGTGGTATTATAGGTATGAAATATCTCGCAGCAACAGTGAGTACGTTCCCGTAGTAAAAAAAGAAGGGCACTATCCATAAGATCAAAGCAGAGAGATGAAAATATCTTCTTTTCTTCAACAATATTGTCATTCCGAATAAAAAAAGAGGTATGAAGGCTGTACTAAGGGAAACAGAAAAAATATCAAAGAGATAATCTTTTATTTTAGGGAGTAGTGTGGGAACAAACTTGTTTCTTGCTGCAGAGCTTGTAAAGTACTCAAATCCATAAAGAAGATACACAGGAAAATAAAATAATAAACCGGTAAAACTCAGAATAGACCCTTTTAGCAGAGAACCAATTTCCCTTTCTTTAAACAGTAAAAAGATATAAAAGGGAAAGAACAATATGTTCGTCAATCTAATGGAAATGGCAATTCCAAACGCAATTCCGCTTAGTATCTTCATCCCATTATCAAAAGTGAGCATGTAGGCGGTTAAGATTAAAAAGAAAAAGGAGAGGATATCGCTTAGTGCTTGCTCGCTCAAAGACCAGTGTAAAGGATTTACCATAAGCAATAAAGCGGTAATTAGTGCAATCCCTTGATTTCTTGTGAACCTATAAACAAAAAGGTAAGTCAAAGGAATGGAGAGAGATCCAATAAATACAGAGGCGTATATAGAGACTTTTTCAATCGGAAGGTCTAAAAAGAGGTTAGAAAGTCCATATATAATTCCCACACCAGGAAAGCCCGGTGAATGGGCATAGTGTAACCTTCCTGAATCTACAATTGCACTCGCAGTATTTACGTATACGATGGAATCCATATGCAATAGCCCTTTGCTCCTGAAAAAAAACCTAAATATTAGAGAAAACATAAATAAAAAAGTTAATATGAAAGTATTACTCTCTTTTATCTCCTCTTCTTCCTTAGTAAAGAAAAAAACCGGAAATACAATGGCAAATGCAAATAATAAATTATCGAAGTAAGGATTTAAGACTGAAAATTTTTTAAAAATTAGACTTTCTCCGATAAAATAAGAGGTTATTAGGAGGAAAATACCGAACAAGAGCCTAGCCAGATTCATATCCCTACCTAAAAATTCTTTATATTTTAATATTAATAAAAGTAGAGGAAAATGAAAATTATTAAGGAACTTCTTTCAAGAACTCTTTGATATAAGGAAAGTTTAGTTCAATCAAATCGTTTATGTCCGTAAGATGCTTCCATTC
>CAYFZR010000068.1:0-86952 GCA_964347835.1 uncultured archaeon | reverse complement strand
TATTTTTTTAAACAAAAATGCTTACCTGTTTTTTAAATAATAGACTAAACCCATATCAATATTGTAAAAGGTGTCAATGGAAGAGAAAACGCGACCATTCACGAGCAAGTACTTCGGTGCCCTCACGCCTTCATAAATGTGACCATATCCCCACAAAAAAACGGTGAGCCGCCATAGTGTAGCTCGGACAATCATGTGGACCTCTTGAGTCCACGACCTTGGGTTCAAATCCCAGTGGCGGCACCTTTTCTTATTTCGAAGAAGAAGATCCTGATTTCCGAATTAAAAGATTTTAGAGAATTAATCGATATTATAGATGCCTTAACGTGTAAAATTTAAAAATGCTGATTTTTTTATCAATTTTGTATAGGAAATTTTTATCCGTTTTTTGATTACTATCTTATTAACCGAAGAAATCGTGGCAGGATTCTGCATGTTCGCTAAAAAGGTAAAAGACATTATGTCGAAGGACTTGGTTGTCGTGTCATCAGACGCAGATATAAAGGAAATAATAAGAACTATGGTAGAAAAAAACATACACAGCGTTATAGTAAGAGAAGGTTTCCATTTCAAAGGATTTGTGACTGATGACGACATTTTCGATGCCTTGAGAATTCTTATATTAGAGGGTTCCTTGCCCAAAAAAACTGCCGATTCTTTGATATCTACTCCCGCAATCAAAATAGATCAAGAGATAACTATTGAAGAGGCGCTCCTTATTATGGCGAAAAACAATGTTAAGTATCTGTTAGTACAAGAAGGAAATGTAGTAGGACTAGTTTCAATAACAGATCTTTTGAGGGAATACGTAGCCGAATAATTATTATCTTTCAATAGAAATATAACTCTTTTCAACAACAAGGTATTAGAACCCGCGAATTGATTAGATTGAAAAGTTGGAGGGTTAAATGCTAACAGAAAGGTACATGATTAATGAATTAATTGAATACGTTTGGATCTGTTACAAAGTCGTATTGTGAATCTGTTACCGCCCGGACTGCGCCTTCTAATAAAACGGTTTTAACATCAATATCTTCAACGTCGTAGTTCACTGGAAGTTCAATTCGTCTAAATCTGTTAGGTAAGCAAATGGATGCCTCTTATTCATCCTAATAATAACTATATTCTTGTTTTCTACCAGTAAGAATCTACCTTTTTCCAATCGCTTTATTGCATCGCTAACACGAGCTTTTGATTTGCCAACTTTTCTAGATAGTTCGCTAAGATGAACAACATCATTTGGATTGTCCAAAAAATGTTGTACGATTCGAGATTCAGCGGTATCTCCGAATATCTCTTCTAAATTAACATAAACCATCTTACCCCCCCACCAAGTGTATTTACTAAGCTTCAAGAAACATAAGTATTTTATGGTTTAATCACAATTACCGATATAATCCATTTATATAGGTGAAATTTTTTTTTGTATTCAGAAAATGAATTAGATGGTCCAAATTTTGAAATAGAACCCAAATAAGTATTTTTGATTTTGAGATAATAACAGATAATTCGTTTTTAATTATAGTTTGGACTCCGTTGGCAAAAAGAGAAGATCTAGATTGCTGCGCGTTAGGTTTTTATTGATGGTACTCTAGGTTTTCCAAACCAAATAAGGCCCAAGAACATATATAAATTTCAAGAATTATTGTTCTATAACTCTGTTTTTTGCGTGGTGCCCAACTTTTGTGTGCTACCTAACTGGAATCTTTAAATTTTGGTTTCTATTTTAATATGGTAGAACATGGCCTTAATTTTGTGCTACCTAACTTTTTTTAAAGACACACATGAAAACCATTAGTTTTCATAGACTCACAGGAATAGAAGTTTTTATATAATATATATTTTGAAATAAGTAGCGAAACTGGGAGGTGAAACTATGCTTTTTGTGATGATAGGCGAATGGGAGGCAGAGGACAATCAAGAAGTTACCAAGCGAAGAATGCAATTTAAATATCCCGAGGAAGTTAAGGTAATCGGAGAATACGTGCTAATTGGTCGATATCAAGTTGTTGGTATATACGAAGTACCAAACGAGGCGACATTGATGAAGGGCACAATTCCGTTTGATGGTGTGATGACTTTCAGGTTCTATCCTGCAATGGCGTACGAGGACGTGATGAAAATAGTCGCAGAAGCAACCAAATAGTCTTTTTAAACTAACTTTCTTCCTTTATTTTTATATTTGTTTTTCAGGTGGTATTGTTGTTGCAAAGGAGTTCTGGCCTCTCTTCCAGAGTTTAGTTTTGAATATCATACAACTTGTATTATCTTGTGTATTGCTTATATAGGTAATGAAAAAAGAGGTGGTGTTACCACCAGAATATGTTTACGAACACCCTTATGTTATCTTAAGAAACCTCTAGCAATAACCATTCGCATGACTTCTGATGTACCTCCCATGATCTCTGTCAACTTTGTTATTGGTAAATTCCGCAGTGTACCGTGTGCTCCGTGGATTTGGATAGCCTTTGACGCAGCCCTCATAGCCGCTTCAGACGCGAAAAGTTTTGCCATAGCAGCTTCGGTGGAAAATCTTGCCCCCGGCTTTTTCATGCTTCCTGCCTTATAGAGCAACATTCTTGCAGCCTCTAATTCTGTTGCAATGTCTGCTATCATCCATTGGATTGCCTGCAGGTTTGCTATCGGGGCTCCAGATACTTTTCTTTCTTTCGCATACCTTATAGAGGCATCAAGGGCTCCCTGTGAAATACCAACACATGTAGCGGCTAATCCTACTCTTGCATGATCTAATGTATGGAGTGCTATTTTGAATCCGTCTCCCTCGTTTCCAATCAGATTTTCTGTTGGAATCCTGCAATTCTCGAACAGTAACTCTGCATCTTCAGTAGAATGCGCACCCATTATGTGGAAAACAATACCTACCTTTAGTCCAGGTGTGCCTTTTTCAACTATGAAACCGCTCATTCCTTTTGCACCTTTTTCTCTGTCGGTATATGCAAATACGATGATTATATCCCCGAAGGCGTTTGTGATAAACCATTTATGTCCGTCCAATACATATTCGTCTCCGTCTTTTTTGGCTGTACTTTGCATGCTTGCCAGATCAGATCCTCCTACGGGCTCAGTTAAGGCGAAAGCACCGATATATTCTCCACTGGCTAATTTTGGAAGGTATTTCTCTTTTTGCTCATCAGATCCGAAGACCAGTATGGGTAACGTGCCATTCGCGATATGACAAAACAGAACTAAAGCAATAGAAGGACTTACTCTGGCTATCTCTTCGATGGCTATGGCAAAACTTATTCCATCTACATCGGTGCCTCCATATTGCTCGGGTACTGAAAGACCCCACAGTCCTGCCTCATTTATCTTTCCAACAAGCGCTTTAGGAAATTCAGGTTTACCTTCTCTCGCTAAATCTCTCTCTAATGGTGCTATTTCATTTTCAACGAATTCTCTAACCTTTTTACGCATTTCTTTTTGCTCTTCGTTTAATTCAAAATCCATCTAACCCCTCCTCCAGATCCTTAGAATAATATTTATTTTTAAATTTTTCGGCTTTTGTCAAAAATAATATGTACGATTAACTAAATAAAGAATCACAACGTTCTACTGAACCAATCGACTACGATAGGCAAAATTTTTCATTTTCCTGAAGACCTTTCCAGTAATTCTCTAATCTTAACCAGTTCATCAAGAATTTTCAAGTTAAGATCTTCTTCGTAAGTTTCTACAGATATTGGTTTTTTACCCCTAACAAATCCCATTATCAACTCTCTTAATTCCTCAAACTGTTCCATTCCATCTATTCTTATTTCAGCTGAGCCCCCAAAACCTCCAGATGGAGCTGAATAACCAGCAGTCTGGATTTTGAGCGATGCTATTCCAAGAGTTCTAGAGATTGGACCTTGAGCAATATCAACGTTGGTTATTCTGTTGTAAGGTACGATTCCTGTTTTTTTGAACCACACTCCTCTTTTCCACACTATTTCATTTTCAGTTAGTTTGTAAAGCATCGTATCGTAGTATTTTGGAATCCAGTATGCTACGAAGATCAAAATAGTTAGAATCAGTATGGAAAAACCAAGAGTAACTATAAACGGAGCAAGAATTGACATGGGGATGTACCACGTTAAAGAACCAATGGGAATTGCTAAAATCAAATAGACGTAATAGAGCTTTTTAAATTGTGTAGCCGGCTTGAACTCGTCACCAATTTTTATTCTAAGGGTCTCTCTCATGCTCATCATCTTTAATACCATGAATATTTATATTTTTCTTCTTACGCGACGCTTAACGGATAACGAATAAAAGAATTGCAAAATGGCGAATTTAGGTAAAGTGATATTTACAAAAGCATTATGACTAACCAAATGCTACATCGAGTACCATCATTACCAAAAAACCTATCATTGTACCCATAGTGGCTAAATCTACATTACCACCACGCTGAGACTCCGGGACAACCTCCTCGACCACGACATAGATCATGGCGCCCGCGGCAAAACCCAAAGCGTATGGTAGGATAGGCTGCGAAACAATAACAGTTGCCGCTCCAATAACACCAGCTATAGGCTCAACAATTCCGGATAACTGCCCATACCAGAAACTTTTAAAACGAGGCATCCCTTCGCGTCGAAGAGGCATAGAGATCGCAAGCCCTTCCGGAAAATTTTGGATCCCGATACCCATAGTCAAGGCGATGGCCCCTGCTAAAGTAGCAGAAGGAAAACCCGCGTAAATAGCTCCAAAGGCAACTCCAACAGCAAGACCCTCTGGAATGTTATGCAAAGTTATGGCAAGAACAAGTAGGATACTGCGCCGCCAGGCCGTCTTAATCCCCTCTGCTTCCTCTATAGGAAAGCCGATGTGAAGATGTGGAAGTATGTTATCAACACCGCGCAGGAAAATACCTCCCACGAGGAAGCCTGTTGCAGCCGGAAACCAGGCGGGAATACTTTTTCCAGCAGACATCTCGATGGCTGGAGCAAGCAGTGACCAATAACTCGCGGCAATCATAACTCCGGCGGCAAAACCAAGCATCCAGTCGAGTACCTTCCTGCTCACGTCTTTGGCCATAAATACTGTCGCGGCTCCAAGAGCAGTCACTAACCAAGTAAAACAAGTTGCAAGAAGAGCCTGTATTACAGGGTGAAGGCTCACAAAATCTATCATATTTTCAGATCCCTTCAATCTTTACTTAGGCACCTAAAAATGAAGTTCAGTATAAGCCTCTTAATCCGTTCTTAAGCGATCGGTTAAGTGATCGAACTGGGCAAGGCAAACAAAGTTTGTTCCGAAGAGTTGCACACTCTTGCTACTTTTTAAACTGTTGTTCCACATATTCCTTTGCCCCTTTATACGATTTAGCACTAAATTTTTCGTTTTACTTGCTTTGCCATCTTTTAAGATTTGGAATGAATGAATTCGCTATTTCCTTTGCTTGGGCCTCTGGAATTGACATTTGTGCAGTCATAATACCAGCGACTTTATCAATCATCTGTTCCATGGTGATATTTGGATCGGTATAATTTCCGCTCTGGAAGCAGAAGTTACAGTAGTCCTCGCTCTTGCTTCCATCAGCGTTTGTCCCGAAATCTTCTAGATTTTCCATCGGCATCCCACAACTCTGGCAAAATGGTCCTTTTGGTTGTTCTTCCATAATATTCACCTCCTAATTAGGATCTACTTCATCAATTTAATATTTTCTATTCCCCTCTCACTGAGCGAATTTTAAAGACATAATATTTTCTCAATATATTGTGGTTTTCAATAGACAAGCTTATCTTTGTTCCATGAACCCAAACAAAGATCCTTATGATATTTACATCAAGTTAGGTGACAAAATACGCAACAAATGGAGTAGATTATGGACTATTTTCCCAGACTTAACGAAAGAAGATTTGGATAGAATCAGAGAAGAAATCTTTGATAAAATGATACGCAATTTTCCCCTTGACCAAGAACTCCTGTATGATATGAATAAATGGTTAGAATATGTGATCGAAGAGACGTTTGGGTATCCTAGTCATATTGGGAGAATAGATCACCTAGACCCTGATTTTAATTTAGATCTTATTAATAAAGGGAGAAGAGAAACAAAGATAGAAAGATTATGTACGAGATTCGAAGAAAAATATGGATACTCAATTTCTTGGGAGGAACTGTTTGATTTTCTATTGGATAAAGCGAGAATATAATTGGAATAGATGGTAGACTGTAATTTACAACGTTATTATCATATTTCAAGAAGATAATGCTTTCTTTTTGTCGTTTTAACCACCGTTTTCATGGTCTACCTTAATTCAAGGTCTCTCTCTGCCTTAATCCTTGTGTAGTGCCTAACTTTTCTTTAGTAGCAAGGCATTAACCCTTGAGCCTAATCTATTTCATTAGAGGTTTATCTTGTTCATATCGGTCTGGGTCTTCTATGCTCATAATGATTTGATTTGTTTTAAAATAGAGATCTTGTCCTTTTTCTAAAAAGTCAGATCTCATCTTTATAGGTGGAGTACTCCACTCCTTTATCCCCCTTCCAACTTCATATGATTTGTTTATTAGATCATCTTCTAGGATTATTGAAAGTTCTAAGACTGTTTCGATTATTCTATCTGCAATACTCGGTAATTTCTTTCGTAAAATATGCAAATCTTCAGGCATAGAACTATCTTTTAATGTCCCCCACTCAATCACAAACATTCTTAGCGTTTTGGCAAGTTTGTTTTTCGCTTTATCTTGCTCAATCTTCTTTTCTTTCCTTTTAGTTATACCCAAAAACGCAGACATTTCATGTTATCCGAAATCTTTAAATGAAATAGATAAGAACTGAAAAAATGGGAGGGGTTCTGACATGACATATAAACTAGCTTGTAAAGATACTGGAGTAGACTGCCCATATGTTGCTCAAGGGGAGACTATGGATGAAATGATGGAAGATGCTGTAAAGCACGTCAAAGAAAAACATGGATATACTGATGAACAAATTAAAGATCCTGAAATGCAAAAAGTGATTAAAGCGGCAATAAAGAAAGAATAAAATCAAATATACTAAAAGGTATTCAAAGACAAGAATCGAAGAGACAAGACCAAGAGAAAAGACAAGAAAATAGCCTATAAAGACGTTCAAATTATCCCCCCATTCTTTATTTTTCACCTTTCATAAAGCCTAACTCTTTTTTAGTAGCAAGGCATTAATCCCTGAGTCTTCCAACTCTAATATATCTCCTTCGTTCCAACCCTTGACCTCTATGATATCTTTGGGTATCGTGATAACCAAGCTAGAACCACAGGGTCTGAGCTTAACCTTCTTTCCCATGATTATTATGATAATTATCAAGGTATATATAAATTAGGTTTCTTTTATGCAAAAGTTATTGTAATGTATGAAAATGTTTTACCGATAATTAACCTTTCCTCAAAAGATTTTATCTCCATACTTCATCCTTCTACCTTAAGGTTTAAATTTTTTATACTTTTGTTCTGTAATTTCTGAGGCCCTCCATGTATATATAATAAGACGAATACCGGAAGATGCCCAGAATCTAAACTTATTATCGGTGAGAATAATGAGTGTCTTAAGTAAAATCGTGGAAAAGTATAAATTTGAAGAAACACCGTTCCCTTTTACCAGATTGTACGCATTTGTGGCAGAAAAAAGCCCTTTCGCCAGGGACCTTTATAATCATGTTGCTAGAGAGATAAATGATGAAATAAAACCTAAAAAGATCTTAGATGTTGGTACCGGACCTGGGTATCTTCCTATTGAAATTGCTAGTGTGCTTCTAGATGTTGAAATAATAGGGATAGATATATCAAAAGACATGGTAAAAATTGCGAGTAAAAATGCAGAAAAGTACAATTTAGCAGATAGAGTTAAATTTAAAGCTGAAGATGCAAAAAAAATGACATTCGAAGATTCTTTGTTTGATTTTGTTGTTAGCACTGCTTCCCTTCATCACTGGAGAGAACCATTAAGGGTGATAAATGAATGTTATAGGGTTTTGAAATCAGGAAAAGAGGCATGGATATATGATTTGCGTAAAGATACTCCAAAAGGGGACGTCGAAGAATTAAAAAAGAAGTATGGTTACTTAATGGGATCTTTTGCTTGTAAGGTTGTGAGAATTCACTCCTCGATCTCACTTAACGAGGTTTACAGCATACTCCATGATGATGAAATCAAGTTCAAGGAATATGAAGTAACAGAGAAATATCCTGGTGTGTTAAAAATTAATCTTTACAAGAGGCCTGTAGCGTTTAGAATTTAACGGAAATAATTTGCAATCACAGCAATCTAATGATAAAATAAAATCGCTTATTGATATTTTTTCATTCTGGCAGATATATTACTACTTTTCCTTCTTCGTTAGCACTCTCATTTATCCTTTTTATTAGGTAATTTCTCCACTGTTCGGCTCCAATGGCTCTGACGTCTATCTCTTTCAATTCGGAAATTGACTTTGCACGTAATATTTCTTTTCTTAATCTCTCTTTTTCAGGATTGTATGCTAAAGGTCCTTTGAAAATGCTCTCAACCTCGCTGAGTTTTTCGTGTCGCAGTCTTTCGTAAGAAGCGATGATCCTTACATCTATAGCATTAACTTCATCTATTGATCTGGCTTTGTTCGTTCTTTCAATTAACTCTGTCATTTTTGGACTTTCAATGCCGGAAAATTCTTTTTTAATCTCTAAAATCTTGTTCTCTTTTGCAATTCCTAATTTCTTTCTTTCAGGCTTTAGATAAAAGAAATATGTAATTCCACCACCAATAGAAGCGATTATTAAAATCACAACTATGGCACCGACAATTAGTCTTAAGTTGTCTCTTTCAGGAGGCCTCTCTACAATTACTTCAGCCTCAGGTATCTTCTCTCTCAAATCCTTAATTTTTTCTCTAATATCTTCTGTTCTAGCCATTTTATCTAGAATTTATTTATTTACCATATTCAATTTATACTTTCGAGAGTTTAACTGCGTAAGGGTCACCGTATCCATCCCAGGTTAGTTCCTGATGGAGTTATGGATCCGGTTATACATAGCTATAAGTAATCGTTTTTTTCTTAAGAACCTGCCGTGTTTATGCTAATTATTACAACCTTTTCTGAAATCTCTACTAAGTATATTAAATTCTGTTTACGGCCATGTTAGTTCTTTTATATTTATAAAGAGAGTAATCTTCCGAAAGATTGGTACAGCGCATATAAAATCTATATAAAATACTTCCAACATATATTAGTGAATATGCATTACTCCATCGTAAACAATACGAAATCCATGGTTCTCGCTCATACTGCTAAAGTAGCAAATAATTTTTTCTCAAGATTTAAAGGACTTATGTTGAAACCTGAGTTAAAAGATGGCTCTGGACTGATTATTGACCTGAAAAAAGAGAGAAAATGGGATGCAAGCGTTCATACATTTTTCATGAGGTTTCCGATAGATTTAATTTTTATGGATTCTCAAAACATCGTAAAAGAGGTTGTTGAAGGTTTGAGACCTTGGAGACTATACTTTCCTAAAAACAATGCCAGATACGTGATAGAATTACCTTCGGGAATTCTTGCCGCCACGAATACAGAGCTAGGAGATGTAATTTCATTAGAAGAGGCAGATTTTAGCTCTGCCCTGACTTTAAAGGTCCAATCGAGAAAAAATGCCACGAAAGCATTGACGTATGTGGTGAGAAATTCCATTATCTCTATGAAATTGAAATCAGAGGTTTTCTATAATCCAAATACTGGCGGCTTACACGTAGGCGGTCCTGATAAATATTTTGTTATCGACGCCCTAGAAGAGATGTTCGGAGACGATATTGAGATTAGCGAGGGCAAGATGAAGTTTATGAAGGACGATCATTCTTTAGTAGTTAGAGTGAAGAGAACACTCCCGGTAATAAAGAAATTAAAAGAGATGAAAGGATACGAAGAAAGTATTATCTCTAAAGAGGTCCATGAGTTATTTTAGAAGGGGGTAGATTGCCGTTTGTACTGCTAATTGGTACATGAGACCTGCAACCAAGAATCCACAACCTAAAAGTGCGAATAACTTACTAAAAGTACCACTTCTATATTCGTAAGCAATACGAAATTAATTTTTGGATTTAAAATATTTTTAACATACCTGCTCTACGACCCCGATTTCATGTCTGGGTGGTCTTTGGAACGAGCCACGATCCATTTTTTTATCAAAAAATTGAGAACGTCTGACAAACGTCTTAAACATATTTATATACTTGTTATTCTAAAAAATAAGTGTTCGGAGGGGGGCAATATGCTCAACGGACTTGTATTAGATGAATTGGAATTAACAAATGAAGAGTTGTATCAAATATTCAAAGGGAAGTATAGCCCGGAACGTTTGAACAATATCTTAGAGATCAAAGATCCCCAGACAATCCAAGACAAAGCTGAGGCAGTTTGGGCTAATGCAGTAGAAACTGTGACTGATTTGCACTCATGCAAATATTATGAAGTCACGAGTATATCTTTAGGAAAAACCACTAAGATTGCTGGTCATTTTGAGGTAGATTTTAAATCCGAAAAGGCTCATCACGTAGTTCAACTAAACGGCCAAAGATCAGAGGCCTATATTTTTGGGAATATCGAATATCTTTACAAAAATAAATGGACAAAGACAGAGGCTAAACTCGATTATTGGAGCAGGGATGCCAAACTTGAGGAACTATTAGGGTCAAAAGAAAACGCAAAAGTAAATTTCATCGGCACCGATAGCATAAATGGAGAAGATTGCTGGGTTCTGAAGATTATTCCAAAAGACACACAAGAAGATGTTGAGAAAATGGTTAGGGTTTGGATATCAAAGAAAACTAATTTGCCTCTTAAAAATGTGGTAGAAGCCAAGATAAAAGTTAGGACAGGAATTCTCGATTCAAGTAAAATCACCTCTATATATGATTTTAATGTTCCAATCAATATTAAATTGCCTGAATATCTCCATCCTCAAGTTGCAAGTGTAGAAACTAACCATACTCTAAACAATAAAGGATTTTTTGTGGTAGGAGAAGTTGAGAATGTAGGAAATATGAACATCGGTTTCATGAGAGTTCATGCCTCCTTCCGTGATGAAGAGGGAAATCTAATAGATAAGGGCTATTTTAAAACCAGTGACATTATCTCTCCGAAAATGAAGTATCCCTTCGAAATTAAGATTGGATCCTCGCCTTTCAAGATCACAAGTTGCGACATCGACGTTGATTTTATGACCACAAGGGAGAAACCATACAACAACGTAGAAATCCTCAAAAAAAATATGAAAACAACGGACCAGCATTATCAAGTTGAAGTCGTTGTAAAGAATAAAGGAGATTTGGATTTAGATATGGTTAAGGGGGTTGGCACTTTCTACGATGCTAAGGGGAACGTAACCGCCATAGCCTCTACAACAATAAATAATCTAATTTCCGATAAAATTACCTTACTTCATTTAAGAGTTCCTAAAGATAAGTTGACAACAGAGGTAGATAAGTATCTAATTCAATTATTTATTCCTAAAAATACTAAGGATAAAAAGAAAATAAACTGTTCTTAGAGTTCTTCCAACTCATCACATATTTCCTCTTTAATTAAATTTAATAAAGCCGTAAATCCATCTATTGCTCTATCTTCTTCTTTGTTCATCTCAAGTCTTTTAAGGGAAGATTCTAAAACCTCCACACACGTTTCGATGGTAACTTTATCCTTTAACCAAGCGTACAATATTAATGATTCTACGATATCACCTATTTCTCCTCTATCTAGGCGAGAAGGAAAAAAATCACGAATACCTGAGGCAATACAAGCTGTTTTTAAAATTTTGTCCGAAACTTTTTTTCCTCCGGGTTTTTTGAAGGCTTTTGAATAGGAAAGGGAATAGATAAAGTTGACGAGACTGTCTCCAAGCCTTGCCCATCCACTTTCTTTGAGGAGTACCCTTAAATCTAATCCTGGAGAGATTTCGAGAATTCTTTTCTGAAGGTCTGAAATTTTTGACGTAATCTTTCTGCAGCCTCCTTGAGCGCCTGTTTTGGATCCTTTTTACCATCGGTAATTACATATATTTTTGGATTGCTGAGAAGAGGCCTCTCTATTACATAAGCAGAAGATACTACGTTTTCATCCTCAAATAATTCCGTTTTCAATGAATTGCAAAATGTATGGTCTTCACCTAAGATCTCGATCTCAAGCATATTTTCCTCCGTGGCTAATATTTTAATCTCCATCCCTTCAACCTCCTAAAGTCTCCATAATCCGTTGAATCATATTTTCTTTATCTGTTGCCAACTCGAATCTATCCTCTCCAAGAACCCTTAACACACCGATTTTCGCACCAGTCATGGCAACATAGTAAGGATCGTATTCTGTGAAAAATGATATCTCTGCCAATATTTCTGCTAATGGTTTTGAAGAAGAGATTCTAGAACTTTCTTCTATTAGATATGACAGGTCAATGCATAAATCTATAAGATCGTCTTCAGAGACATTACTCTTTAATATATTTCCATTAGATGAGGCAAAATGACCAAGACGCCTTAAAATTTCCGTTACTAATTTTGGGGAGACCGTCTTTTTACACTCTCTACTTATATCATTCCATTTGTATGTATAAAATCCATTTCTGTCTGGAATGTTCTTTTTCCTTACATCTTTAACAATTTCTTTGATCAAATATGAAGCCTGTCTCAGTTGATCCTTATCTCCATAAAGTTTTATTCTAATTTCTCCTGGCTTTGAATCGATTTTCATGTTTAATTCTTCTAATCTGCTCAAAGCCTTTACCAAATTTATCCTCTCTTCTTCATCTACATTAATTCCGATTATTCTCTTGTGCATTATAATAGTCCCTTCCCGTAGAGCGTAGACATTTTCCTAGTTTCAATATTTTTACATTGAGGGCATACTAGAGATCTTTTATCCTTTTTAATCATGGGAACCTTACATTTGGAGCAATATGCCTTTATTACTCCTAAGTTATCTTGAACCGTAGATAACTGGAGGGGCAATTTTCCAGCATTAATCACACTAGCACTAATTATGTCGCCAGGCCTAAATTCTTCTATCAAAGTATTAACATATGCATCCTTTACTTGAGAGATATGTATCCCTGCGAGGGTAGGCACAGGAATTTCTCTGTCCTCCCTACCTTTAAGCCTAGATACGTCCACTAGGGCTAGTTGGTCTCTAATTTCTATTGCTTTGCCTATGACAACATCCTTTTCTTTCAATATGGGAGGAGTATTTGTTTTTGGGAATATGGAAATTACTTTTTCTTTAAAATCTATCAAAACTATACCTGTCATTGATGCCAAAACTTTTCCTTTCTCCTCGTAGGTACCTTCTCCAGAAATAAATTCTTCCGATACTCCCAGTACATCTCCAGGAACAACGAAATCACCACTTTTAATTTTCATACTTACACCTCAACCAGTATACGCCTTTTTTTGAAACGAAAACCTTTACGGGATAGGAAATTCTCACGAAATAGACCGTGTAATCTCTCCACCTAACTCTTCTACGTATCTATTTATAAACTTCTCGACTTTTCGAATAGAATATATCAAGATTCATTTATCGTATCAAAACGGTATTCATTCCATTTGTCTTTATTCAATGAAATTTCCAATTCTATTGGACTTAAAACAGGGTATTTGAAGGTTTCAGCGTCGTCGATTACAATTCTAGGACACGCAACTATCACATAAGCGTCTAAATCAAATATTAGTCTAGAGTTTTTGATATCATCCATAACTATGACGAATGCGTCTTTACCTTCACTATTTAACCTTTTACATATATTTTTTGCATATTCAAGGCGAAATTGTCCTTCCTTGCTACTAACTATAACACCAAATGAGCGAGCATCCATGGCTTTTACAATTCTAGCCCATCTTCGCCTCAGTATTTTATCTTTTAACTCCTCCATATGTGTAATCTTTGATGTGTAAGGGTCAATTGAGTATACTGGCTTTTCAGTTGATAGTGAAACTCCGAGGGGATGGAAGTTTCCTGTACCGACATAGAATACGCAATCTACTTTATCCAAAATTTTTTTCAGGTGTTTGTAATAGCACCCCAGTATTTGACCATCGTAGACTATCTTTTTATGCCCTTTCGCACTTGGTATAAGAACAATTATACTTTCATCTTCTAATTTTTTCTTTATAGAGGGAAGAGATCTAACGTGCTGAACATTTGACACGAGTCCAACATTTTTTACGTTTAGTTCTCTTATTTTATTTTTGATTATTTCAGCAATTTCATCATCCAATTTGATATCTAAGTCATAGAAAATTACGGGCATTTCATAATTGAACCCCATGTCAGCATGTCCGATATGCAAAATGACATCAACGCCAAGCATTTTTGCCTCGTGAATCTTCAAGTCACATGCGCCATAGCAGGCATCTCCTGATATTACAACTTCTTTTCCTAAACTAGCTAATTTTTTCGCTATTTCGGGTCCTTTTCTTTTTAAGCCTTCTGGCAGTTGGAGGAAAATCGATCTATAGTTGTTTAAGAGTTCAGAAATATTTTTAACGTCTTCATCAGAAATCATTATTATACCTCTATTTGCATAAAGTCTCTAGCAATAAAAACATTATCAAAAATAGGATTTATATATTCCTCTAACTCATTTTGAGAGAGATTTCTGTGGCTTATATGTGTAAATACTGCTTTTTCAGGATCTAATTTTTTAGTAAGTTTTATCGCATCTTCTAAGCGAAGATGGATAGTTGGAAAATGTTCTTTATAGAATGTAGCCTCTATCAGGAGTAAATTAGCTTTTTTCATTGTGTATAAGATGTCATCGCCTAATTTATACCCAGTATCGCCTGTATACACAAAGTCACTTCCGTCGTATAATTTTATTCCTACTGATGTAAGGGGGCTAGAAGTATGAATCACAGGAAAAAATTTTACCTCTAACTCTCCTAAATTGAATTTCTGGAACGTTTTGATAGGTTTTGGATCGATTCTCTTTTCTTTGATCATATATCCAAAATACTTTAACAAGTGATCCAATACATCTTTAGTAGCGTATAGAGGTATTTTTTCTCCCACAATATCTCCAAGACCGCCAATATGATCAAAGTGCATATGCGTAACGATTATCGCATTTATTAATTTGGGGTATTCAAGTAGCTGGAGACGGATATCAGGATTAGGGTCCACAAGAATATTTTCATCGCCTGTTTCAACAATGAATCCAGATCTAAGGCGTTTTAGACCACTAAGACAATTTTTACACTGGCAGTTTATCTTCGGCGTGCCGTGTGTAGATCCGCTTCCCAGTATGGTTATCTTCATAATTTTCCCTGAACTAATTTTTATTCCCGCTCATAAATGTAACCGTTAATAGTATATCGATTGATAGAGTGTGATGTTAATTATCCAACATATTGAGAGTCTGTATCAAGGTGCCTAACCCTTATCCCTAACTTCAAACCTTACCTTAACACCTTTTTAGGAACAATTTCCTCGTCCCTTTTTCGCCAATCCTAAAAATCTGAGACCTTCCTGCGAAATAATGCCTGCGAGTGCTATGCCTTCACAGGTATTAATTCGCAAACTCCCTATAGATTTGTTGAAATATGAAAATAAAAAAAGCTAAGGGATAAGAACAAGAGAAGGAACAACCACATGAGGAACATTAAACTATAGAAAATTTTAGCATCTTTATTAAACCGCCAATGAAGTTTATGCATCATCAAACCAATAGCCCATATAATAGAAAGCGCAATACCTAAACTAGTAATTGAGGCAAGGGTTGCGAATATATTATTAAAACTACCAAAATAACCTGCTGTTGCTATAAAGACCCCAAATACAACATATGACCCATAATTTTCGTTTAGAAATTCAATCAAGCCTATCTTATCAGAAATTTCCTTATTTTTTTGCATGTGTCCGTTTTGATTTCAATCTTTATTAACTTTCCGACCTTAAAACAAAGCTTACCCTTACCCCTTTATCCGTGATATCCCACACGACATTATACTTCTGATTCTCAAGATCCAAGTTGAGCAGGGCAACATGGGGTATGGTTGTGGCGTATGAGTTCTGGCCTCTCTTCCAGAGCTTAGTTTTGAATATCATACAGCTTGTATTATCTGGTGTATTGCATATATAGGTAATGCTTTGATAGCAGAAAGGTGTAAATTAAAATTTTAACTTTTACAATCTATAAACTTGTTATTTTACATGATGATGGAGGACCTTAAACTTCGAAAGTTGTGATATCTTTGACAGAAATATATAATTTAAGTCCGTTGAGCCCTTTATGAATATTACTTTTAACTACGATGCTTTTAAGATTTGGATTCTAAACTAACTTTATCAATCTTCTCTGCAAGTTCAACACAAAGGTCAAGAGTATTTGCGATCCAAGTTTGATCGTAATTCTGCCTGCTAATTTCAAGATGCATCTTTGTATTCTCTATTTTAAAGGCTAAAAGATCTAATTCTGACATCCTTTTAATCGTGGCAATATCGAAAATATCTTTAATTTCTTCCATACACGAAATCTTTTTGTTTTCTGAAATGAATGGGAGACCATTTTTATCAAATTCGGTCTCTATAAATGTGATTGAAAAATTATTGTCAAAATTACTAATTCCGATTTTAAAATCAGAGTTAATAATTAAAGGCTCTTTTTTACGTATTTTTATGTTACATGACAAGCCTTTTTTAATCTCAATCTGTATATTGGTGTAAGGGAAGAAGCGCTTCCCCGTACCCATGTCGATATAGCTCAAAACAACGTTTTTACCTTTATAGTTTCCCGTGAGATGCCTCCCCCTAACATCTTGATTAAATCTCAGTCCAATCTTCGATTCCAATTTTTTAAGTTCTCCGATATCACGTTTTCTGATGGATCTTTCATAATAAATGATGAGGAGAAATACTATGGCTATAAAGATTATAACGAGCCCTTCTATCATTACACTAGGCATGATTTAACACATCCTAGACAATCTATTTTTTAGAATATAGTATTTCTATTTTCTTGCATGAATTAAGTATTGAACAAATATATCTCGCCTCTTTATTTATTGGATTATACGCTGGCGGCGTTATTTCTGGCAAAATATATCAAATCGCCCCCGATGGAACAGTTACTGTATTTTCATCTGGATTATTTCCGGGTGTGGGCGGACATAACCCCCTACAACCTTTTTTTATCTCAAATACGTAAAAAAATATGGATAAATATTTGATGGAGATATTTAGGTAGTACGCAAAATGGAGGTGTAATAATTTCTCAATGATTACTTCAAAGTGACCATTATAATTGCAGGAATTTCTATGTTGATTTTAATGTATTTATTTCGACCTAAACAAGCAGAAAGAAATATACTTAGAGAATCTGAGCCAGAAAGGTTAAAGTATATTTTTTTCGTAATAATTTTTTTGATAGTTAAAACCGGCACGACGGTTCCGAAAAAAATTAAACGGTTCTTTGATTTTTTGAATAATTTGTTAGCAGCAATTGAAATCGTGTTTCTAGTATATTTATACTCCATCCTTCATATAGGTAAGTTCGTGTTTAGGCATAAAAGTTGGGGGAATTTTAGAGACGATCATGTATTCCGCGTTTCGCTCTTTTACTGGCTCTCTACTGTTCTCTTCTTTTTATTGTTTTATAAAGTATCTTCTTGAATAAATTTGAACTTTTTTTTAACCGGTCGTTACGGATAAAACTTTTTTCTAAATGCTCAAAAATCATAGATTTTTGGCATGCCAAGAATCTCGATTCTTGTGCAAAGTTTTGATGCAACGAGCCGCGTTGCTTTTTAATCGTCTTTTCAATTTATCTACTCTAACACCGTAACTTTACCGTCTCTTACGTCAATTTTGATTAATGTTTTAACATCAAAGCCGGTAGACTTCTTTACTTCCTTTACTCCTTCTCCTCTCTCGAATACTGTTATAACATCCGTAATAATCGCACCCATTTGTTTTAAAGCGGATATAACTGACATTAATGTTCCGCCTGTGCTTATTACATCGTCTACGATCAAAATACGATCTCCCTCACTCACTCCATTAATGTATAACTCCCCTTTACTATATCCAGTCACTTGATGTACGGCTACTTCTCCTTCCAAGCCATATCTTCTTTTTCTAACTATAACCACTGGTATGTCTGTCATAAGCGAAAGGGTCGTGGCCAGATGTATACCCATAGCTTCTATCGTCAGTATTTTATCCACGTTTAGATCAACCGTCTTTGCTATATACATAGAAGATTCTCTAAGAACATCCGGTTCTAACAGGGGAACACCATCTGTTATTGGATGAATGAAATACTCGTATTCACCCCTTCGGATTACAAGTATGTTTTTCAAACTCTCCTTTAATCTTTTTAACATACCCTTACCCCAAAATCTTTCCTAAAGTATCTAAGAAACTGTCTACATGCTCTTTTTTCACGTGCGGCATTATTACAATTCTTATACAAGGCGGTTTTCTGGTTCTAGATACGATCCACCCTTCTTGTTTTAGTTTTTTTATCACTTCATCTAAATCGTCTACATGAAAGGTAAGAACATTTAATGTAGGCTCAATAGCTAGTTTCAGCCCTAACTTTTTAACTCCATCAGCCGAATATTTTGTAAGTTCCATACAATTTTTTACTATTTCTCTGTATCCTTTCTTACCTAACATAGTCATAACAGCCCATGTTGCAGCAGCAGAGGCACCAGGTCGTGTTCCCACCATTGTAAATTGCTTCGGCTCTGTTAGGTAGGGTGTTTCTATCTCGAGGTATTTCAGTACCTTGGGATCACTGAACAATATTCCACCGCTTGGTATTGGGGCCAAACCCATTTTATGGGGGTCTATGGTAATAGAATCAACGCCATTTATGGAAAAATCAAAATCTGGAAGATTATATCCCATTTCTTTAAGAAAAGGTATGACAAAACCTCCGAACGCAGCATCCACATGTAAATACAAATCGTAATCTAAAGATAACTTTGCCAGATCTTCTATCGGATCAATAATTCCAAATCCTGTCGTACCCGCAATTCCAACTATGGCGATAGTGTTTTCACCTATTGAATCTTCTACTGCTTCCAAATCTGCTCTAAAAGTATTATCGAGGGGTACTTTAACCATATTTATTCTTAGTACATCTCCTGCTTTGTCGAATGAGAAATGAGCGCTCTCAGGTATAATTACCTCAGGATTTTCTACTCCTTTCAAATTCCTTGCTGCCCTCATAGCCATCATGTTTGCCTCTGTACCTCCGGAGACCAAATATCCACAAGCCTTGTTCTTTCCAAGCAAACTGCCCAAAGCAGATATTACTTCTTTTTCTATTTTATTTGTTCCCAAAAAAAGACCAGGATCTCCAAGGTTTGTTTCAAAAAAATTCATGAAGACTTCTTTTACAATTTCGTGAGGAATGGTGCACATTGAACTTAGTATCCCTCCCTTCTCGTATTTATAATCGAGGTTTCTGTATTTCTTTAACTCTTTGAATATATCTTCTTTAGTGTGTCCTTCTTCCCTCACATCAACCTACCTCAGAATTTGTTTCCATAACTTTCTAAGTATGTAATCTCACTTAGATCCTTTCTACTCGAAATCCTTTTTTTAGGTTTCGGGTAGCCCAATGCTACCACCGCCATAAGTTCATAAAATTCAGGTGCTTTTAAAATGTCTCTGACCTTTTCTTTATTCTTTAATATTTCTCCAAGCCATACTGCGCCCAAACCCATTGAATGCGTCGTTAATAACATATTCTGTATACAGGCACCTATGGATTGAGTGTCTTTTGTTCTGTCGTACATCACGTTTAGATCTAAAAAGACAGCGATGCACACCTTTGATTCATTAATTATCCTCCCATAGTGGGTGAATTTAGAAAGTTTTTCCTTTGTTTCATTATTCTTTATAACGATAAATCTCCATGCTTGATTATTTATTCCAGAAGGAGCCCATCTCGCACATTCGAGGATCTTTTTAATAATATCTTCGCTAACATCATCATCTGTAAATTCTCTCACACTTCGTCTCTGCTTGATCGCCTCGATTACGTTCAAAGAATCACCTCCTAGCAATCTTTGCCACCTGTATGCCTACCTCATACAAGAACAAAAGAGGAATAAGCTCGACAATCATTGTAATCCCCGTTGGATCTGGGGTTACTACCGCTGTTATTATTGCAAGTATTACAATCGCGTACCTCCTGTAATATTTCAGTTGTTCAGGAGTTACAAATCCTAAATAGGATAGAGCGCCTAAAACGAGGGGCAACTGGGCTATAGCCACACAACCTAGTGCTGTATACATAATAAAGCTCATAAAATACTCTAATCTTAGTTGAGGCGATGCAAAAGGAAGCGCGAACCTGAGGATAAACTTAAATGTCAAAGGAATTACGAGGAAAAATGCAAAGGCTAAACCAAATATGCTTAAAAACAACCAGAAAAAGAATAAGCCAAAAAGAAACCTCTTCTCTTTAGGATAAAGACCGGGGGCAATAAACTTAATACCCTCGTACATGATTACCGGTAAAGCAAGAACGAATCCCAAAACTATAGCCATTTTAAACCTAACAAAGATTGCCTCCATAGGGGCCAGAACCAACAAGTTTATTCCCTCCGGGAAAGCCGGATTATTAGAAAGAAAAGCATTTTTTAAATATTCTAAAAGATTATCTGTAAAAGGAAAAGTAATTACTGCGAATAAAATTACAGATCCCACTGATATTAGGATTCTTTTTCTCAGTTCCTCGAGGTGTTCCCATATCGACATCTTCTTTTCTTCCATGCTAAATCTCTCTCAATTAGAAGTATAAAAAAGCAACGAAATTCCGATAAATGTATAATTTTGTACAGAATTAAATATAAATAGATTTATATATTTCAACACATTTCTTAATTTTAAAAAAAAATCTTGCCAGAGGAGGGGGATTCAGATTACCGAAAAGGAAGATTTTATCATATGGTTCGAGCACCTCACCAAAGATGATATACCCTTAGTTGGAGGCAAGTGCGCTAACTTGGGAGAACTATCTGCTAAAGTAGGTGTTCCAGTGCCTCCTGGATTTGCTATAACAGCATATGCTTTCGAATATTTTATAAAAAAGACTGGAATAGATAAAAAAGTGTATCAGATTATTGAAGATGCCGATATAACCGACTTAGATATTTTAAATAAGGTAGCAGGAAAGGCTAGAGAAATTATTGAAACTGCTCCAATGCCAGAGGAGATAGAAAAGGCTATAATAGATGCCTATGACGAATTAAGAGAAAGAACAAAAGATAAAAGCGTGCTTGTTGCCGTAAGGTCAAGTGCTACTGCAGAGGATCTGCCTGGAGCAAGTTTTGCCGGACAACAGGATACATTCTTAAATGTAACTAGAGAAGATCTCTTAGAAAAGGTACAAAGATGCTGGGGATCTCTGTTTACTCCTAGAGCCACGATGTACAGGGTAGAAAAAGGCTTCAAACATGAAGATGTCTTGATAAGCGTAGCGGTGCAGCAGATGGTGGATGCGAGGAGCGCCGGAGTGATGTTCACCATAGAGCCTGTGACTGGCGAAGAAGATAAAATTCTCATAAATTCAGGTTGGGGTTTAGGAGAGGCGATAGTAAGTGGTAAAATCACACCTGATGAATTTACGGTGGATAAAAACACATTAGAAATACTAAACATGTACATCGCTAAAAAAACATCTCAGTTTCAAAGAGATCCGAGTTCAGGAGAGACAAAACATATCCCGGTGGAAAGTGATAAGCAGGAGATACCTTCACTAACAGATGAAGAGGTAATCACCTTAGCAAAATTTGGGAAACAGATAGAAGAACACTACGGTATACCACAGGATATAGAGTGGGCCATAGATGAAAAAGGCAAACAACTTATCCTGCAGTCAAGACCTGAAACCGTATATACCAAGGTGGAAGTTAAGGAAGAAAAAAAGGTAGAAGAGGAGGAACCAAAAATAACCGCTGAAAGAGAAATATTATTAAAGGGGCTTGGAGTAAGCCCCGGTATAGGTTTTGGACCTGTAAAGGTAATATTGGATGTAAAGGAAATAGGAAAAGTAGAAGAAGGAGACATACTGGTTACGGAAATGACCACACCCGATTGGGTACCCGCCATGAAAAAATCTGCTGCAATTGTTACGGATTCTGGAGGAAAAACGTGTCACGCGGCTATAGTAAGTAGAGAGATGGGTATACCCTGTATAGTGGGTACTAGTAATGGAACAGAAGTTTTAGACGGAGTTGGAGAAGTAACAGCAGATGGAACAACAGGCGTCGTATACAAAGGACGCTTGATAGAACTAGAAGAAGAGGCAGTACCTACGGCTGTATCAGTAGGACTTATTCAACCTACTACAGCCACGAAGGTCTATGTAAATCTATCAATACCGGAAATCGCTGATAAAGTCGCAAGAGAGACAGAACCTGATGGTGTTGGCTTACTGAGAGCAGAACACCTAATGCTAAGCATCGGCAAACATCCCAGACTTTTGATTGAAGAAGGCGGAGAAAACGTAATGGTAGAGAGATTTGCCGATGGTATAAGAGAGGTAGCAGAGGCTTTCTTTCCAAAACCAATTGTATATAGATTCTTGGACTTCAAGCCTGATGAGTTTTTGGAGATGCCGGGAGGAGAGAAATACGAACTTGAAGCCGGGCACGTAGGACCCAATCCGATGATAGGTTATAGAGGTCAGCATAGATATCTGAAAGAAGACGATATATTCAGATTAGAGTTGAAAGCGATTAGAAGGGTAAGGGACGAATTTGGCTTAACGAACGTATGGGTGATGCTTCCTTTCGTTAGGAAGTTTGAGGTATTCAACAAAGTGGTCAAGATAATGAGAGAAGAGGGCCTCGATAACAGGATAGATCCTGACTTCCAACTCTGGATCATGGTAGAGGTTCCAAGCAGTGTACTATTAATCGAGGAGTTCTGTAAAGGCGGTGTAGACGGAATTAGTTTTGGTACCAACGATCTTACAATGTTAATCCTTGGCGTAGATCGAAACGATGAGGCTATACAGGAGATATATGATGAGAGAGATCTATCAGTACTCAGGGCTCTGGCGTATACTATAACAGTCTGCAAGAAATACGGTGTAACAACGTCAATCTGCGGACAGGCACCCAGCGTCTACTTGGACTATTTGGAGTTCTTGATAAGAATGGGCGCTACATCAATTTCTGTCAATCCAGACTCAGTAATATCCGCGAGGAGAATGACTTCAATGATAGAGAAGAAGATCCAGATGGAAGCCTTGACAGGAGGAGTAACACAAAGACCCAAGGTCGGTAAACACTTCATGGATGAAGTATTCTTCTGGCGCTTTGCAGAAGAAGAACGTTAACCCATATTTATAATATGAGAGGAATTATTGATTATATTTCTGAGAACTACAAAAATGTGGTTGAAGTAGGCGTGGGAAATTATACCAAGATAGCGCATGCCTTAGAAGTGAGGGGTTTAAAGGTTACTGCCACAGACATAAATGTGGTTTGGAGAGATTTCCCAGCACTAATAGACGATATAACAGAACCTGATTTAAGTATATACGTAGGTGCAGATTTAATTTATTCAATAAGACCACCAATGGAGTTAGTACCCTATATAGAAAAGGTTGCAAGAAAGGTGTGCGCAGATATGCTCATCAGACCTTTATCAGGAGAATACTGCGAAGGGAAGTTAATAAATTATGGCGGAACTCACTTCTATCTGAAAGAATTTAAGTGGTCGAGATCTTTATAAATCACATATTTTTTCATACATAGACTTGAGGTGTTGCTATGGAAACTGAGGTAGTTGAGATGGCGGACTTTTATGTCAAAGAGCCGATAATAATAGAGGGCTTTCCAGGAGTTGGCTTAGTAGGAAGCATCTCTGCATACCACATAATAAATGAGTTGAATATGGAATACGTGGCGTATTTGAAGTCTCCACACTTTGCTCCGATTGCTGTTTTAGAAAAGGGTGTCGTTAAGCCGCCTGTCCGCATCTATGCGACAGAAAATCTCATTATCTTGTATTCTGACATATTCATACCTCCTCAGGCGGTCTTCGACACGTCGGGAAGTATTGTCGAGTGGATGTCTAAATACAATCCTAAATTGGTAGTAACTTTAGCAGGCGTGGCTGCTGGTAAAAAGGAAGAAAGGAATGTTTTCGGCGTAGCTGGAACTCCAGATAGTTTAGAAGTTCTTAAGGAAACAAATATCCCCTTAATGGAACGCGGAGGCATAACAGGAATATCAGGACAAATATTATTAGATTGTTATAGCAAAGACTTGTTTTCGGTGTGTATATTATCTGAAACAGAAGGCATAGCACCCGATCCGAGATCAGCGGCAGAAATGATAAAAACCTTGAATAAATTACTAGGTTTAGAAATAAAAACAGAACCCCTTTTAGAAGAGGCAGAAAAATTCGAAGAGTACATGCAAGATCTCAGTCAGCAAATGAAAACAGCAGAAGAAAAAGAAAGACCTCCATCTGTAATGTATTTGTGAGGTGATCTTGTGAAAATTTATGCTTTGACCTCAATTTCTCCAAGAGCCCTTCGGGATCTACTACACGATAGAATCAGAACGTTAGAACTAAAAAATATCCATAATCTCAACGCATTGATGGATATTAACATAGGAGATCTATTATTCATAACAGCTAAATCTAAGGAAGACATCAAGAGGGGTGACGAAGGATACATCGCAAGAGTCCGTTCAAAACAAATAAGCGCCCAAAGAATCGTACAGTTTGAAATTTTTGAAGAGCATGAGACAATCGTTGGTAGGGTACAGTTAGAAATTATGGGAAATGGTCGCGTAATAGGCATCGAGGATCGTGGTTTTGGAAGAGAATTGATAGTGCAGGTCAGAGAAAGAATAGAACACTATCGCGCTGGATAAAATGATCGATTCATACGAGTTCGGCAAAATCGTAATTGACGGAAAAAAGTATACCAAAGACATAATCATTTTACCAGATCGCATCTTTGATAATTGGTGGAGAAAATCAGGGCATCAATTGTGCATAGAAGACATAAAAGAGGCTGTTCTAGAAGAGTCAGATGTTTTTATAGTTGGTTCAGGGCATTACGGAGTAATGAAAGTCTTACCCGAGGTTGAAGACTATATAAGAAATAAAGACATAGAAATTATTATTGAGAAAACTGAAAAAGCATGCAACCTTTTTAATGAACTTTCAAAATCTAAGAAAGTTATTGCAGCGCTCCATCTGACCTGCTAACCTTTCTACTCGAAGGTTGGCAAGTCAGGAGCAAATTTCTTGGTGAGATTTGTGACCACTGGTATAGAAAATACTTCTCCCTGATACGTCTTATATGCGTATATGCAAGTTATTGCGAGCCAAATTGGAAAGAGAAAATATCCTATAAGAACAAAGGAGAACGCTACAAGCACTGTCCAGGAGACAATATTGAAAAATAACGCTTGATATGCATGATATCTGCTGAAATCTTTCTTTCTCTCATCTGTAACTAATATTAATATCGCAATAATCCATATCGGGTACGAAAGAGCGCCAAGAAGATTTTTTTCATCGGACATATTCATCTCTTTCTATTTGTTTAACATACCTCAATAAAACCTTTTTCTTTGATTAGTCATAATCGTGTCAAGCATCTGTTAGGTAGATTGCTAAGAAAATGAAGTATTCTTTGCATCTATTAATAGAAGTTTTAGAATGTCATTTAAACTCCAATTTTATTCAGAAACGACAGAATTCTTTCTTTAACTCCTTCTTCTCCGGCTCTCCTGATTAAATAATCTTTGTCTAAAATCTCTTTGTTTGCAATAAGGACTGCTAAGGCGCGATGAAGTTCTTCTAAAGATCCCCCTACTGCTGTAGTGATTACATAATCTTCTGGAGAGTTAACCTTGATTTTATTTTTTCCTAGCCTAGTTTCGACTATCTTCACATTTTTGTTTAAATTAAACCCTCTGTAGTCTCTGTACAATTTTAAAGGTATTTTTAGGGTTTTGTGAAAGTAACGATCCTCCTCTTTTCTCCACCCAAGTTTTTTTAGAGAATCTGCGAGGTCATTTGGATCTATAGAAACAACGAATTCGACCTCTGGAGTAGTATACGGACTTCCATGGATTATGCCGGAAATTCCTCCTACCAAGGTATATTCGATGTCTTTTTCTTCGAATAACTTTAGAATCGAAATGATTTGCTCTACGTACATCAGTAACCCCTCAATCCATGTATCTCAAATGATAGATTAATCATAGTCTCGTTAGGTATGCTCTTTCGTTCTTTTACCTTTTCTTCCACATTTTTGAAGGACAATTCTGGAGTCACCTGGAATATTATCTCATTTAAATCAATCAGTTTGTATCTTCCTTTTCTCATCCGAATTATCCATTTTTTCTTCTGCAACTCTGAAAGAGCCTTAAAAAATATCTGTTCATCTTCAAAGAGATGCTTGGCTAACGTGGTAGAGAATTCGTCGGTACCGAATACTGAAAATAACTTCTGATATACCTCAGCCATCCACTTTGGAATCCATTCCATGCCTTGAGATTAATGCTGTAAAAATATAAGGCTTTTGGAAAATTTTTATATCTTCGTATTTAAATGAAAATTATGAATAAAATTATTCCTGCTTTATTTATTTTGTTGATATCAGTTGTTCAAGGAACGGAATTTAACATTACAGAACCTGGAGAGGCAATTCTCAACATATACCTCGATGAATCTGGAAATGCCGTAATATTTGGGTACATAAATGATGAAAACGTCTTAAAGGATTTGGAGTTATCCCAAGTCTCCGAATATATATTTGACAAAGATACAAATCAAGTTTACCTAATTACCAGTTCTATCACTTCCAAGCGTAAAGACGTTTGGATAATAAATCTTACATCAAACATCCATTACTCTGATTATGATATCGCGTTTTTTTTGCCAGTGAAATCTACCTTAATAAGGTTGGAAGGAACCGAGGATTTAAATTACAGAATATACTCACAAAATGAGTCTTTTGTTATAGAATTCTTTGCTGTCGAAATCCAGTCTCCTGAAATTGTTATAAAATACAAGATACCCCTTGGATATCCAGAAATTAATAAAGGGGGATACGAAAGTTACGCATTATTAATTCTTCCTCTAGGAATTATATTGCTCTTCTTATACTTTAGACGCCAAAAAAGTTTAAAAAAGCTAGATTTAAAGCCAAAAATAAGGATTACAAGCGAGATGCAAAAGGTAATCGATACCCTATCGGAGAGGGAAAAGACGATTGTTAATACGCTAATCAATTCTGGTGGGAAATTAGATCAATCTAAAATAAGATATGAAACTGAGATACCAAAATCTTCCTTGACAGGAATATTGAATTCCCTCGAGCGAAAAAAGATAATTAAACGAAAGAGATACGGGCGAAAAAACATAATTGAACTGACTGATTGGTTTTTGTCGGAAGATAAAGAAGATTGAACTTTTACATGTAAAAGTTCGGAATCATCCATAAGTATGGTTCATGGAGTATTATTTTTGGTGATCACATGTTAAGGAACAAAATATTTGCAATATTTATTATAACAACACTCGCCTCAACCCTTGTGGTAGCCCAAGAAAGAAACTCGATTAGACAGGAAGAAAAAATTAAAATTCAACCCACGGTCATGCCGGTATTCAAAGGAGACGGTTTTGCCATTAGAGGAGATGAGTTTCACGTTGTTATGATACACGTTATTCAGACCAAAAGCATCCACCCCTCTTTGTTCAGGAGAATTCCCCGAGGAAAAAATGCTGACGAGATTAGAAATATAGTTAGAACCTCGAATAGTTTGGCGTTCAAAGGAAGAATTCGTTTTGCAAGAGAATATTACGTGCTAAACATCTCCGATGCTGATAGAGAACATATGAATGCAAAAATTTCAAAGAATGGAGAAGATATCGGAGATTTATCGATTAAAATAAAAGAATATGAGGGTCTCATGATCGGAGATGGCAAAATAGCGATAAACGATGATAGTTATAAACTACTGCTTCACGTTGGTCAATTAGGTCTCAAGGAAGTTAAGCCCATTGTAGAGAGACGTTCCATAACTAATGTAACCCCTCAAAAAGCAATCATCGAACCTAAACCTGGGAGAAGGTGGTGGCAGTTCTGGAAATATGTTAGATAGTAACATCATTTTCTCAGAAGTGTAGTTCCAAGATATCTTCGGATCGTGACTTATTGCCACCTATGAGTCTGTCTTACCTTCTCCAGGCTATGCCCCCACTCTGCCAGTCAGAAACAACCTGACTCACAATAGTGCATCGTTCGACTTCTACCCGGGCCTTTTCTGGATCTACATCACGAATGACCCCAGAGTGGCCACCGCCTGGAAAAATATAAATATCGCCCTCTTTTGCCTCAGGCAGCGAAACTGGACTTCCTCTTCGTTGTAATTGCTCAATCGACACGGAGTAGCCTTCCTGACATGTTTCATAATCTTTTCCCTCCTTAATTCCTAGTTCGTGTGCCACATAGTGTGCACAAGGGGGTCCTGGAATTGGCCTGTAAGGATAATTTTCGGGACCATCTTCATAAATAAAACAATCTGATGGGCATGCTGCTATCACCCTCTCTTTTGCTGCATCTTCTGACTTACACCACCAATCTGCTTCATCTGATCGTTTTCCAGTACGCGGATGGATCCAGCCAGCCTCGAAATACTTACATTCAGATCCTTCTTCCTCCTCTACCTCATCTCCAGCCTGTCTTTGAACCAAAAAAGTGATATCTCCAGGCTGTCGCTTCACCAGTTGCTCCCGCATGCGCACATCTGTATCTGCCACTCTATCAGTTTTCTGCTCATAGATGTCATTGACTAGACCAATTTTGAGTTTTGCCTGAATAAGACCGGATTTGATTAACTTCTGAACAGCCTGATTGCCTATAGTTCCTTGAAGGAACAAGATGTGGTCAATGGGCGAATTTATTGAATGAGTTAAATCTGTTTTTTTTATTAGAGAAACAGAATTTTCTTTCTTCACTTCAGATGATTTTGCTGATATCTTAGTTCTATCTAACATCTTTAAATCATCCCTTTTAAAAAATTATAGCATTTTTGGCTAAATTAGATCGATTGACATTTTGATTATTATAGTGCTACAATAATAAATTTATGAACAAAAGTTACAGAAGATGTTCAAGCTCTAAAACATTATATCAAACTCTCTTACCCTTAAACCATTTGAATCAATTTTCCAGACAACTTTATACCTTACATTTTCTGAGCCAAAAGAGGAATCTTTTTATTTCAGTATTCATTTTTAATTATACTCTTTGAAGGGAGGGAATATATGCAAGCGAAGAAACTTCAAAAAATGCCCGATATTCTTGTTGGATTGGTCGATGCAATGGATCATGAAGACGGAGTTTGTGTGGACCTTGGTGACAACACGATCGCCTCGCTTATGTGCGGAATACCAAAAAGACAATACATCGGTGGTTCTGGAGCCCTTGGCGGATCTTTGTCTGCGGCAGTAGGTCACAGCGTAGTTAATGATAGTCTGAAAGGCGAGATATTTTGCGTAATTGGCGACGGAGGTTTTGGACTGCGCTTCAATTCTTTGATGACAGCAGCCATGAATCCAGAAAAAGTCAAGAGACTGACCATAATTGTTTTAAACGATTCTTCTTGGAGCATGACTGGAGGACAACAAATAACTCCATCATCTCTTGGAATAGATTATGAAGCATTGGGCAAGTCATTAAATTTACCTTACTGTACGACGGTTTATGACTATAAAGAACTTGAAGAGGCATGTAAAAAGGCAAAAGAGATACCAGGAACAAAATTGATCATAGCCAATTGTATTTCTATATAATGGAGGAGATTTCATGTTCAAGGTTGGAAACGACATAATTGTAGATACCTTAAAGGAGATAAAACCTGATGTAGTAACACTTCTACCCGGATACCCCTTAAATTCCGCTCAAAACGCCATCATGGAAGGAGCGTTGGGCGATGACGTTCCTGTGTTGTTCGTATCAAACGAGGCAGATGCGGTTGGAATAGTTATTGGAGCAGGTCAGTGCGGAAAAAAGGGATGCGCTGTTATTAAAGACAAAGGAGTTAACGTGGCTTATCAGTTTATAACAGAGGAAGTAGGCACACCAGGAGTGATGATAGTCGGTCTTGATATAGATGGGAGAGGGTCTTATGTGTGCACCGCTTCTCTTCCAACGATTTTAGAGGAGTCTGGAGTAATTACTTATATTCCAAAAAACAGGGCTGAATTATCCGATACAATCAATAAGGCCTTTGAAGAAACTTTTTCCAAACATAGATTGGCAGCAGTAATCGTAACCGAAGACATAGTAATGCAAGGAGCCTCAAGCCTTGATTTAGAAGTCATCGGAGAGCATCCCTTTGTACCCGGAGATGCTGATCCATCTAAGGTGGAGGAAGCGGTAGAATACTTAAAGATGGCTGATAGTGTGGCAATAATTGTTGGTAAGGGAGTAGTTGGCGCTGATAAGGCTCGCAGAGGATTACCAGGATGGCCATCCGTTCTTGGAGCAGAATCGCTTACAGAGGTAAGGGAACTAGCAAGGATACTTCGAGAAAAGTATAATAAGGAAGTAGGACTTTACTGCACCAGACATGCATCCGAATTCCCTGAAACAGAAGGTTTTATATCTACTGGAGTAAGTTCAGGCGTTTTTGTAGAGGCAGAGGCAGTTGTGATGGTCGGTCTGTCGTGGGATCTCTTTGCGGTTAAATTTGAAACAGAATGCTTGATATCGATTAACTTAGATCCACTGGCAGCTAGTATAGAAATGGCAGATGTACCTCTCGTGGGAAGTGCCAAAAGGACACTACAGGAGATCAATGCCAAGCTCCTAGAGGTGGATGTGCTATGAGTATCATAAGAAAAATTCTAGATCCTGAACAGATCATGGAATATCATAATAAATGCGTAGGATGTACCATGTGTCAGGTACGCTGTCCAGTAGACATACCCAAGAGGCTGATGCATACCTACATGCGGGTAGGTGAGTACGATAAGGCAAACGAAGTAATAAATTATTGTATGAACTGCAATTCCTGCGAGGTCTCTTGTCCTTACGCAATCGCGGGTTTTCCGCTGATCGAAGACGTAAGAACTTACAGACCAATTCCAAGACTGCAAGAAATCAAAATTGATGTCATGGAGAGGGGAAACCCCTATCCCAAGAAATACGGTTTCGATAAAGAGAAAAGATTGGACTGGGTTAAAAAAGTAAAAGTAGATTCAGAACCTACTTCGGAATGCAAAGACCTTTTCGGAAGGGGCTTGTTATTTACAGGGTGTGTAATGAGTTACGAAGACATTGATTCTTCTATCGCCGCTCTAAAGACGATGAAGATGGTTGGTTTGGACGTAGAGGCATTCAAAGACGAAGCTTGTTGCACTTCCATCTTAATAAGAGCAGGAGTGCACGACAATGATGTAGAAGAGATGGCGAAAAGGAACGTTGAAAATCTGGAAAAATATGATCCTGATTTCGTGGTTACCCTTTGCCCAACATGTTACTTAGTTCTCAATCATGACTACGAATTCTTGGTCGGAGAGACAAACTATGAGGTTTTCCATTACTCAGAGATTATGGCTAGGGCCTTAGAAGAAAATATTTTCGAGTTTAAGAATCCAATCAATGAACTTGTAACTTATCACGATTCCTGCCATTTAGTGACAGGACCAATGAAGGTAATTGAGGAGCCTAGGAAGGTGCTTCGGAAGATACCTGAGTTGCAAATGAAAGAAATGTTGAGGAAAGGAAAGTGGACTAGGTGCTGTGGGGGTTCGCTGAGATTACACCAAAGAGAAGCCATGAAGGGAGTGGCTTGGTTGAGGGTAATGCAAGCAACTAAAACAAAAGCAACTACTTTAGTTACGACATGCCCTCTATGCAAGAAAAATCTAAGAGACGGAGTAAAAGAAGCTCAAGTTGAAATGGATGTTTATACATTGCCTGAAATCGTGGACACTGCGTTTCCATCCGTATTAAGGACGTGATTTTATGGCCAGGAAAGACATAGTTGTAATCGGGAGTAAGGGAAGTGGTTTTACTCACATAACCCAAGTAATGGCGAAAGTTATGGCAGAAGACGGATATGAACTCGTTGGAAGAATACAACCACAATCAGGAGGCGCCGTAGGAAGAAAATTGTTGATTCCGCCATTCCTGGGAAGCGGTGAAGAAAAGTATTCTATCGCTACAACAGAAAGAACTGAGGGAGCAGAAACCCTGATAATGATAGATCCTGTAGGAAGACCCGCTTATTCTATTCAAGAGATGACTGAGGGTGGTTGTGCGATAGTAGATACATCGAGTGCAATGTCGAAGTATTGGCTCAGAGATATTAAGGCTGAAGCAGAGAAAAAAAATGTAAGACTCGTTATTGTAGACACGAACGAGGCTATGAAAGACTTTACCGACGTACCGAAAGTGAGAAACATGTTCTTATTCGGTATGGCTGTTTCTTTATCACTCCCGCCCCTCAAAGAAGACACAATTAACAGGGTTTTGTTAGAAACTTACGGGGATTATGGCGGACAGTTGTTCAAGACAGTCAAAGCAGGAATCGAACACGGAAGAAAAATCGGCGAAGGTGAAATATGCTAATAGAAGGGGGTAATATTTAATCTTATACTGAAATTATTCTATCCTACCTTATCACCCCCTTTCTAAACCCCCATATATGTAGAAACAGCTCTCTTCTATCAGTGATAAATTAATTTTGGATAAATTTGCGGATGCAACGAGCCACGTTGCATGGAACGAGCCACGTTCCATAGCCACGCTGCTTTTTATTTTTTATTTCTGTCTCTGTATCCCTTTATCGCGGCCTTTTTTAACGATTTAGATAAATAGGAAAGTTCTTCCAGCATACTTTCCTTATCCTTTAGATTCCTCTCTATGGCGCTAACAAAGGCACTTCCTACTATGGCAGCGTCCGCTCCACTTTTGATGACTTCGTAAACATGCTCGGGCTTAGATATTCCAAATCCTACCGCAAGAGGAATTTTTTCTCTTGTGAAATCACTTATCCTACCTATTAAATTCCTAGTTAAACCTGAAAGTTCTTCTTTTTCTCCGGTTACACCAAATCTTGATACTAAGTAGAGAAATCCTCTTGCCTCATCTAAGATTTTATGTAAGCGTTCGTTTGTAGTAGTGGGCGCTGCCAAATATATCAAATCCACGTCATATTCCTCTGAATATTTTAAAACATCATAAGATTCTTCTATAGGTAAGTTAGGGATTATAACGCCATCCATATTAACTTTAGCACAGTCAGAGAAAAATTTCTCTATTCCGCGCCTTAAAATTATGTTGTAATACGTTAAGAATACTTTGGGCAATTCTATTTCATTCGCAATCTCAAAAGCCATATCAGGGTTCATTTCAGCATTTAATGCACGCTGTGATGATTTCTGTATCGTAGGTCCATCTGCAATGGGATCTGAAAATGGTATTCCAAGTTCAATAATGTCTACATTCAAAGAATTAACTATATCTAAGGTCATTGAGGGATGAGGGTCTCCTAAAGTAATAAAACCTATTAGTCCGCCCTCATTTCTCTCTTTCAATTCATCAAAGATCATCATAGCGAAACCCCAAGTGCGTTTCCTACTGTGTGCACGTCCTTGTCTCCCCTTCCTGATAAGTTGACGACTATAATTTGATCTTTGTCCATATTCTTGGCAAGATTAAAAGCATGATATAAGGCATGAGCAGGCTCTAATGCTGGTAAAATTCCCTCAGTCTTGCATAGAAGTTGAAAACCTTCTAATGCTTCGCTGTCTAAAACATATGTTGTTTCAACCCTTTTAGTATCTTTCAAATAAGACAATTCCGGTCCTACACCAGGGTAGTCCAAGCCTGCTGATATGCTGTGAGATATCTGTATTTGCCCGTATTCATCTTGAAGAATATATGTTAGTGCTCCGTGCAACTCACCGAATTCTCCTGCGCATAAACTTGCTGAGTGTTTTCTAGCGTCTATACCTAATCCGCCTGCCTCTACTCCGATTAATCTTGTTTTCTCATCAATGAAATCATAAAATATGCCCATTGAATTACTTCCTCCCCCAACACAAGCGACAATTACGTCTGGCATTTTTTCTTCTTTCTTTAGAATCTGTTCTTTGGTCTCTCTACCAATTACTCTCTGGAATTCTCTTACTATCATGGGATAGGGATGTGCGCTAACTACAGAACCAATCATGTAGTACGTGGTCTCCACGTTGGTTACCCAGTCTCTTATTGCCTCGTTTATAGCGTCTTTCAAAGTTTTAGATCCGCTCTTAACTGGGTGTACTTCAGCCCCTATTAGATGCATTCTGAATACGTTGAGTTTCTGTCTTTCCACGTCTTCTTCGCCCATATAAATCTCAGATTTTAATCCTAATGCAGTAGAGGCCATTGCTGTTGCAATACCGTGCTGACCAGCCCCTGTCTCGGCAATTATACGAGTTTTGTCCATGTATTTTGCGAGTAAGGCCTGTCCCAATGTATTGTTTAATTTGTGGGCACCTCCATGAACTAAATCCTCTCTTTTTAGGTATATTTTCGCTCCACCTGCTTGCTTGGTAAGGTTTTCAGCGTAGTACAATGGCGTAGGTCTTCCGCCGAGTTCCCTGTTGTAATAATCTAGTTTCCTCTTGAATTCCTCATCCTTCATACAATTTTTAAATGTATCTTCTAGTTCTTTCAAAGCAGGCATAAGAATCTCAGGGACAAATCTGCCACCGAATTCTCCGAACTTTCCTTGGTCATTGGGCAATATCACGAAATCATCTCCTTTAGTTTATCAGGATTCTTCATTAAACTTTTTCCTATCAACAAAGCATCCACGTATTTTAAAGCCTCATTAACTTCCTCTTTTTTCGAATAACCGCTCATACCAACCTTTGTGACTTTATTTGGAATCAAACCTGCCAATTTAATCGTTTTTGATTTATCGATGACTAATGTTTTTAAATCACGGTTGTTTATACCGATAATATTAGAGCCAAAACTCAATGCTAAATCAATTTCTTCTTCGTTTTGTACTTCTACTAAAGCCTCTAACCCATATTTTTCACATTCATCAAGCATTTTACCTAATTCTTCTCCCAAGCAGGTTGTGATTAATAAAACGGCATCGGCATAAAGAGAAGCAGACTCCTTTATTTGGTCTTTATAAAGGATAAAATCTTTCCTAAGAACAGGCAATCTCACGTTATCATGAACTATCTTTAGGTAAGAGAGATCACCTTTGAAAAAGAAAGGCTCTGTGAGTACAGATATTCCTACAGCAAATTCTTCAAAATTTTTAGCCAAACCTGCCACATCTACGCGTAGGAATTCTTTTTCATCGGGACTCTTAGGTTTAATTTCGGCTATAATAGGATTCTTAATGGGTTTTAATTCGTCTATAGATTTTTTAAGACTTCTCATCGATCTTTCAGGTACTTCTCTGTCTATTATTTCCCTTCCGGAATTTTTTTGAAGTATTTCGTTCAACATTCTATTACATCCAAGAAATTTTGAATGATCTTCATTCCCAAGGGAGTTAGAACACTCTCCGGATGAAATTGAACCCCCTCGATAGGATATTCTTTGTGTCTCAGACCCATTATCACGGAATCTTCAGTAAGAGCAGAAATTTCAAGACATTCTGGAATGGGCTCTTTGGCAACTAAAGAATGATACCTGCCAGCGAGAAAGGGACTTGGTAGATCTTGATATATCGTTTTCTTGTCATGATATATCAGAGAAGCCTTTCCATGAACTGGTTCATCTCCCCTACTAACCTTTCCTTGAAAGGCTACTGCTATTGCTTGATGACCAAGGCATACGCCAAGGGTAGGTATGTTAGAGTATCTTTTAATCATTGTAATAGCGTTACCCGTGTCCTTTGGAGTACCCGGTCCAGGAGAGATTACTATACCATCTGGCCGAAATTTTTCTACCACCTTAAGGTCGAAATCGTTGTTTACGATCTTAACGTGTGTACCGAGACTAGAAATATAATCTACAAGATTGTAAACAAAACTGTCTTTGTTGTCAATAACCAGTATGCGCATTTCTACCACTACAATGTATATTTTTAATCACTAATGTTTATAATTGGACAGAGTTTACGATTATAAATACTTTACGGAAATTCAATGGATAAGAGTTATAGGTTCTTAGGAGAATAAGAGATAGGTGATCTGAATGGATGCGATAGAAGCGATATTCAAGCGGAGGAGTGTTAGAAAATATATAAAAAAGGAAATAGAAGATGAAAAGATTGAAATACTGCTTAAGGCTGCGATGTATGCTCCCTCAGCAGGAAAAGAGCAACCTTGGAATTTTATAATTATCAGAAATCGAGATTTGCTAGTAAAACTTGCTGAAATCCATCCTTACGGTAAAATGTTAAGAAATGCTGCTCTGGCGATAGCTGTTTGTGCTGACAAGGGACTTTCGAGGTACAAAGAGGATTTCTGGGTTCAGGACTGCTCAGCTGCAACCCAGAACATGCTCATAGCCGCTACATCTTTGGGTATTGGATCAGTCTGGCTCGGAGTTTATCCGAATGAAGAGAGAACTAAAGCTATTGCAGAAGTCCTTGAAACTCCAAATAATATCGTTCCTTTAAGCATAGTATCCCTTGGCTATCCTGAAGGCGATGTGTTCAAGGAGCTACCTGAAAGGTTCAAAAACGAGAGAATACGATGGCTGTTATAATTTAATCTTAACCATCGTTAACCCCATATTTTCTTCTATTTTCCAGTTAGAGTCTGACATCTGTCTTAAAAACTGTTTTATAGTTGTTTTTACATTTTTAAAAGTGGGAAAAAGAATGTTTTCGTATGGAAAGTATAATGTAAGATTTAATTCGGGTTTAAATGATATTGACGGAAGTTTAGAACTAAGAAAGAAAAAAATTCATTTTGACTCCTTCACAACATCTCATCATATAAAGTATGAGGAGATTATTGCTGTAGGGAATAATAAACAGGAAATCGCTATTTCAGCCATTGGAGACAATCAATTAAAAACATATAACTACTTAATCTTAGATGAGGACCCTCTTTTGGTAAGAGACATAGTTTATTCTGCTAAAAGGAAATTTCTTTTAAATTTTAATGGAAAATCTAACAAAAAACAGGCATACTTACTCACCGGACTCGGAAAGAAAAAAGGCTTTTTTGAACTTGAACAAGAGCATTTATCTTTTATGACGGAGGATATTTCGATATCCATACCCTACGAGTCTGTTATGGATGGATGGGCGCAAGAAAAAAGACTCGTGTTGGATTGTGTCTTTAATAACCTGTGGAAGCCATACGCCTTTTATTTTGTGGCATTAAATAACGAAAAAGTCAGAGATCTTTGTCATGAGATTAGACAACGTAAGAGGAGTATGTTGGAAGGATGGCGACCAAATTTAATTTTGAGTTGTAAAAGATATCCTTACGTCGAAAAATCCTTCTTATCATTAGAGATAAGGGTATCGAATGTCGGTAAAATCCCGGCTGAAAATGTAAACATTAAAATAAATCTTCCTACAACAAATGATTTTCAAATACATCATCAGAAATGGAAAATAAAGAGAATTGATCCAAGAGAGACCCAAGTAATACATGCTAAATTGGATATGCATGATAATCTCGAGAAAATACTAATAGAATTGAGTTATTTATGGATGGACAACGTCGAAAAATTAGAGATCGCAGAGGACATCAAACCCAGAAACGATGAAGACGTGGTGAGGTTACTGATTCAGGATTTAGATAATGGGATTGAAATTGAGTTAGAATCGGATAAGAAAAACAGGATTAGAGATTTAATGTATGCTATCTCGACTCAAGTTGGCCATTCTATGAAAAATTACGGGCTATACAGGGATGATAAAAAACTACCATTGGAGAGAAGGATTGTTGAAACGGGTATAAAAAATTACGAAATTCTAAAGTTAAAGTCTAATTAATAATAGAACGATTTTCTTCTTCTAAACTCTCTGCTATTTCAACAGATCTTAATAAAGCAAGCATCTTGTTTTCAGTTTCATACCATTCGTTCTCCGGAATTGAATCCGCTACAATGCCCGCGCCCGCGTACACAGTCGCTACGTTATCTTTCATCGTTATTGTTCTGATAACTATTGCAAAATCAGCACTTTTATCGATCGAGAAGTAACCTAAGGCTCCCGCATATATACCTCTTCTGTCCGACTCGCATTTGTCGATTATCTCCATTGCTCGAATTTTTGGGGCACCCGAAACCGTACCCGCGGGAAATACTGCCTTAAATCCCAGAAAGACATCGGAATCTTCTTTCATTTCTCCTTCCACAAGAGAAACGATATGCATAACGTGGCTGTACTTCGAGACATTCATATATTCTTTTAATCTGACAGTTCCTGGCTTAGAAACTTTTCCTATGTCGTTTCTTCCTAAGTCTACAAGCATAACATGCTCTGCCAATTCTTTAGGATCGTTTAACATGTCTTCTTGGTTTTTTTGGTCTTCTTCCTCGGTTTTGCCTCTTGGTCTCGTTCCAGCAATAGGATTTGTAGTAATCTTATTCCGATACATCGTAACTAAGGTCTCTGGACTCGATCCGATAACCGCTAGATCATTCAATTTCATGAAGTACATATAGGGGGAAGGGTTGATTTCTCTAAGCACGCGGTAGACAAAGAAAGGATCCGTTTTTGACTCCATCCACATTTTTCTTGCTAAAACCACCTGAAAAATATCTCCTGCATAAATATATTCTTTTGCACGGCTTACTATTTCCATAAACTCTGTTTTAGACATATTCTCTTTGTAAGGTTTGCTCTTATATCTTTTAGGAATTGTTATTTTGTTCAATGGCTTTGTTTTCTCCAAAATTCTCTCTATATCTGGGAAATTGTCCTTTATGGTAAAGACGTACAATTTTTTCTTTGCGTGATCATAGACAAGTGAGTTGTCCATAAAAAGGAATTCAGCATCTGGTTGGGGTGAGTTTCTCGGTTTAAAGTCTATCCATCTCCTTACTATGTCGTAGGAGACGTATCCTACTAATCCTCCTAAAAATGATTGCCTATTAAATGGGTTTTTTCCATTTAAATCTAGGGTAAAACATCGGAGAGCATCGAGGGTATCAAATTTATTCCCAAGTTCTCCAAATAATTTATTTTCCTCACGTTGATAAGACTCGCAAACCGTTTCTAATCTTTCGATTAAGGAATCTTTATATTCCATATCAAATAGTTCTATGTAAACTTTATTTCCGTTTATTCTTAAAAAGAACGGGGGGTCTATTCCGATAAACGAAAATCTTGCTATCCTCTCCTCGCCTTCTACAGACTCCAACAAATAGGAATAACCGGTTTCCTTATTTTTGTCTAAGTTAAAGTATAAGTCTATGGGCGATATTTCTATATCATGTGATTTATAATTTATTTCCATCTAAATCTTCCTTTGAATTTTTTATGAATTCATATAGGAGAGTTGGGTCTTTTTTTCCAACATAAGATTCTATTCCACTAGAAACATCTACTCCACAAGGTTTTGTTAGTTTAATTGCTTCTTTTACATTTCTAGGATTTAATCCCCCTGAAAGAAATACTGGCTTGGAGACTTTTTCGATGATTTTTTTGCTTAAATTCCAGTCGTGCTTAATGCCTGTACCACCTGACATCCCTTGAACCTTTGTATCGAGTAATAAGAATGAACAATCGTACAAAGAGCATCTATTCACTATTTCACGAATATCATATGCTCCGATTGGGATGTGTACAGTTTTTATCGTATCAAAACCCACTTCTTTTAAATTAAAACAAAGTTCTGGACTTTCTTTACCGTGCAATTGAATAAAATCTGCATCAATATTAGATGCTCTATTTAAAATTTCGTTATTTGGATCTACCATGACCAAGGCTGTTTTTGAGGAGATAATATCAATTATATTACTTATTTTTTCGATTTCAATTAATCTTTTGGATTTTGCGTAAGCAATGAAGCCAATTATATCAGCGCCGAGTTTTTCTGCCAAAATGGCATCTTCTTCGTTCGTAATGCCGCATATCTTGACTATCAAATATCCACCCCAAAATTCTTTAATTTATTCAAATCCCCTCCAGAAAACTCAATAAATTCCAATAACTTTTTAAATGCAGAATTATCTTCGATTGCTTGGTTTGCTATTTCAACTCCTTCTTTGAAATCTTTGGCATATCCGGCAGCATATAATGCACCCGATGCATTCATTAGTACTATATCTTTTTTAGGTCCTTTTTCTACTCCTTTAAGAAGGTCAATTATGAAATTAGCATTTTCCATAGAATTACCACCCAATATATCAGATATCCGTGCCTCGTTGATCCCGAAGTCTGCGGGAGTTGTCTTATAAGAATCCAATTCACCGCTGTTTATTTCACAAATAACAGTTTCCCCTATATTAGAAATTTCATCTAGCCCTGCAGTACCGTGTACTACTAATCCTCTCTCACATCCTAAAAAAGAAAGAACATTCGCTATTTTATGCGTCAAATCTTCAGAAAAAACACCTAATAACTGTATATTTGCATTCGCTGGGTTTGTAAGAGGACCAAGTATATTGAATACCGTCTTTATCCCAAGTTCTTTCCTTATATCTGCCACTCTCTTCATGGAAGGGTGGAAATGGGGGGCAAACATAAATCCTATACCAACTTCTTCAATTGATCTTTCTATTTGATCAGGATCTTGATTTAAATTTAAGCCTAAAGCCTCTAAAACATCAGCACTTCCTGCTTTGCTTGTTACTGCTCTATTTCCATGTTTTGCTACGGGTAAACCACAAGAAGAAACTATTATCGCTACTGCAGTACTTACATTAATCGTCTTCACCTTGTCTCCACCCGTACCACACGTATCTACCATTAAATTGACTTTGGGGTTAATTCTAAGGGCATTATCTCTCATACATGAGGCAAAACCCACTATTTCATCAATACTCTCTTCCTTCATATTCAGGGCGGTCAAGAAAGACGCTATCTTAACATCACTCACATAACCATCAAAGATATGTTTCATTGCATCATAAGATTCTTGTCGGGTTAGACTAACCTTAGACAAGACCCTATTATGGTAGGACTCAAACATTGAATCACCCTCTGCACATAATAATACTGGCATATATAAACTTTATGCATTACTGTATATAATTATCCTTTAATGTATAAAAAAGATGAAGTGATTGCATGAAAGTTAGGTGCAAGCCTGCAAAATATTTAAGCGGCAGAGTTGAGGCTCCACCATCCAAGAGTTATACTCACAGAGCCTTCATAGTTGGTTTGCTAGCAGATGGTAGATCTATAATAAAATCTCCCCTTATTTCTGAGGACACGCAGGCAACAATAAATGCGTGCAGATTGCTCGGCGCTGAAATTTATGTAAAAAATAATAATTATGTGATAGAAGGCACAGGAGGGAATTTAAGTCCACCTGAGAAAGTTATAGACGTAATGAACTCCGGTACTACTCTGAGACTGATAACCGCCATCTCTAGCTTAACCAATGCTACGTTAACAGGGGATGAATCCATAAAAAAGAGACCAAATCAACCTTTATTGGATGCGCTAAATCAGTTAGGGATCAAGGCTTTTTCTCTTAGAGGAAATGGATGTGCCCCGATTACAATTGAAGGCGGAGATATTATCAAAAATTTTGTTCAGATACGGGGAGACATAAGTTCGCAATTCGTGTCTGGTCTTTTACTCTTAGGACCACTCTTGGAAAATGGACTCAGAATAGAATTGACCACAGAATTAAAATCTTTACCATACATAATGATCACTTTAGAAATATTGAAAGAGGCTGGCGTAGAGATAGAGTTCCATGAAAATAGGTTTGAGATAAAGAATCAGAGCATTAGACCAATTAAGTATCATATACCCGGTGATTATTCATCTTCATCTTACATATTTGCAGCATCCTCCATGGTAGAGTCTGATGTATACATAAACAATCTAGCTGAAAACACCGTACAGGGTGACTATAAGATTGTTGAGATTCTAAAAGACATGGGCACCCTAATAAAATCTTATAAAACCGGATTTCAGGTTATTGGAGGGGAAGATTTAAAAGGGTTGACCATAGATGCAAAATATATACCGGATTTAGTTCCAACGCTAGCAGTACTTGGAGTGCACGCAAAAGGCTGTACTACCATATTTAACGCAGAGCACGTAAGGTATAAAGAAAGTGATAGAATAAGTGCTATGTATAATGAATTATCTAAAATGGGCGCCAATATAATGGAGAAGGCAGATGGTCTCGTAGTTAACAATTCAAGGTTGAGGGGGCAAGAGCTACACGGTTATAATGATCATAGAATAGTAATGGCCCTGGCTATAGCTGGATTGATTGCAGAAGGGTCAACAATCATAGACACGGCTGAATCAATAAAAATATCTTTTCCAAATTTTGTTGAATCTATGAGAGATATTGGCATGGAAATCGAGATAATATGAGCGGAAACACATTTGGAAAGATCTTTAAGATAACAACTTGGGGAGAATCTCATGGAAGGGGAGTAGGTGTAGTAGTAGACGGTGTTCCCGCTAATATTTCAATAGAACCTAAAGATGTCCAAAAAGAATTAGATAGAAGGAGACCAGGAAAGAGGGACATAACTTCTAAAAGAGACGAAAAAGACGAAGTAGAGGTTTTATCAGGGATTTTTGAAGGAAAAACTACTGGCACTCCAATATCCATGTTAGTTTGGAACAAAGATATTGATTCCTCACCCTACGAACCCCTTAAATACACTCCGCGTCCTGGACACGCTGACCTTACATACAGATTAAAGTATGGACACTTAGACTACAGGGGAGGAGGCAGGGCTAGCGGGAGAGAAACTCTGGGAAGAGTCGCAGCAGGAGCAATAGCGAAGAAAATACTAGAGTTGGTGGGAATAGAAATTCTAGGGCATGTAGTGGAGGCAGCAGGAATAAGAGTTGGGAAATTGTCCATAGAACAGATTAGAGAATCTCAAGAAAACGAAATCTTTTGTGGAGATCGCAACATATCAAAACTGATGGTAAGAAAGATAAAAGAGATTTCTGATGAGGGAGATAGTTCCGGTGGAATTGTAGAGTTAATCGCCTTAAATGTGCCGGCGGGTTTAGGAGAACCTGTATTCGACAAGTTAGAGGCGGAAATAGCCAAGGCAATTATGTCTATTGGCGCGGTAAAAGGAATTGAAATAGGAACAGGATTTGAGGCAAGCAAGATGCTAGGATCAGAGTTCAACGATCCTTTTGTAATTGAAGATGACAAGATAACATTGAAATCAAATAACTGTGGGGGTATTTTGGGGGGCATATCTACGGGTATGCCTATAGTGTGTAGATATGCCGTAAAACCTACATCATCCATAGAAAAGATTCAAGAGACCGTGGATCTTATAAGTATGAGACCCACAAAAATAAAGGTAACAGGAAGACATGACCCTAACATAACCCCCAGGGTAGTGCCGGTTGGAGAGGCTATGTTGGCGTGTGTCTTGGTAGATTACATGATAAGATGCGGCCTAATACATCCAAACAAATTTTGGGAGAGTCCGATCCTTGAGATTCTTGGTAGACAGAATGCTCGGAAAATTAACTAGTTGGCTGAGACTTTTAGGTCATGACACTTTGAGTGTTAACGATTTCGACTTCCAAGAAACAGAGGACGAATTTATGATAACTCTAGCAAAGGAAGAAAAAAGAATTTTACTCACTAGAGATAAAAACCTTGTAGAAAGAGCCGAAAAAGAGAATGCAAGCGCGCTCCTTGTAAATTCAGATAAAGTAATGGATCAACTCGGAGAAGTAGTTAAGACTTATAACTTAGATCTTGAGATGGACATCGTTAGATGTAGCGTTTGCAACTCAGAGATCAGAAGCGCAGACCCGAAAGAATTGAAGATACTTGTGAAAGAAGGAATAATAACCACGAAACTCATCAGAAAATATGATGAGTTCTGGATATGTGAGAACTGCGGAAAGGTGTATTGGGAAGGTAGACACTGGCAAACAATTGAGGAAAGGCTCAATATTCTACAAAAAAAAATAGTTTGAAGGTGACTATTTTGACGATTATGAGAGAAGCAAGACACGAAATACCGCTCGAAGTCTTCGAGGTTGCACAAAAAGAAGGCGTTGATCCTGAAAAACTCTCTAAATTGGTACATGAAGGGAAGGTGGTTATACCTAGAAATACGGGCAGGGAGATTCCTAACATTGGAATAGGTCTCGGGTTAAGAACTAAGATAAACGCTAATCTAGGAACCTCACCAGATTTTAAAGATATAGATGAAGAGATTGAAAAGGCAAATATAGCAATAGAGTGCGGCTCGGACACAATCATGGATCTAAGTACTGGTGGGAATATCGATAAAGTGAGGAAAAAGATGCTTGAACTCAACGTCCCCTTGGGAACTGTTCCGATATATCAGGCGGGTATAACCGCTCTGAAGAAAAAAGGAGCAATCGTCCACATGGATGAGGACACAATTTTCTCCACTATAGAGAAACATGCTAAAGATGGGGTTGACTTCATAACCGTGCATTGCGGCATTACTAAAGAGACAGTAGGAAGGTTAATAAAAGAAAAGAGGATAACCAACATTGTTAGCAGGGGAGGAAGTTTTTTAGCGGCTTATATTATACATAACCAAGAAGAAAATCCTTTATATGAAAATTATGATTATCTCCTTGAGATTTCCAGAGATTATGATCTAACGTTAAGTTTAGGTGACGGTATGAGACCCGGTTGCTTGGCGGATTCTTCAGACGGTCCTCAGATACAGGAATTGATAATTCTTGGCGAATTGGTCCAAAGGGCAAGAGAATATGGTGTTCAAACAATTGTGGAAGGACCAGGACATATGCCCTTGAACGAGATTGAAGGACACGTAAAATTACAAAAATCTGTTTGCAAAGAGGCTCCTTTCTATGTACTGGGGCCTATCGTAACGGATATCGCGCCAGGTTATGATCATATTACCTCTGCTATAGGGGGAGCCATAGCCGCGGCAGCCGGAGTCGATTTCTTATGCTACGTAACGCCTTCTGAGCATTTAGGTCTGCCGAGCAGGGAGGATGTTAGAGAAGGAGTTGTTGCCGCAAAAATAGCAGCCCATGCTGGAGATATCGTAAAAGGAATCGATACAGGCTTAGATAGAAAGATGGCAAAGGCAAGAATGGATCTAGATTGGGAAGGACAATTTAACGTAGCAATTGATCCCTACCGTGCTAAGGAATACAGATCTCAAAGGGAACCTTACGATCGAGATGTTTGCACTATGTGCGGAGAGTACTGCGCCATAAAAATCGTAAGGGAGTACCTTAAGGGATAACTTCATATTGCAATAATAGGAATTTCAAGGGCGGAAGAGACCCTCTCATAAACGTGAGGTCTTTTCTTCGAAATTATTATAGCGTTAATATCTTTATCTCTGTAATGTTTCTTGATTTCGTCCACGTATAGCCTGGGTGCGGATATATTACACTCGACAATTTTGAAACTTTTAACGTTAGGTAGGTCGATCGCAAGTGACCTGAGCATTTCGAAAAGACTTTTTGACTCTATATCTCTCGCATTATGCAAAGCAAGAATAAATAGAAAGTCATCTTTTTCTAACATATCGTATACATCATTAAATAGCTCAACACAATATTGTGAATCGACAACGAAAAGGAAATTAACATCTTTTTTTAGGACGCGAGTCATCCTCTGGAATATTGACATAAATAAATAGTTACTTAGATTCCCTATATATATTTGGACATTTTGCGCAAATTAAACAAATACCGATGAGAAATTTATCAGAGATTTAAAAGATAATTTTGTTCTTAGGCTATCTTAAATAGGCTTGATTATTTTTACCTGCATAATTCTTCTTCTTTCTATTTTTTCAACCGTTATTTCATATCCGTCGTACTCGATGGAATCTCCTAATTTGGGTAATTTACCGAGACAATGGAATACAAATCCTCCTATGGTTTCAGAATTCTCCTCTGGAAATTTTGATCCCAAATGTTCGTTCAATTCATCTATAGGTACTTTACCGTTAACAATAAAAGTTCTATCGTCTAACTTCTTTATCAATTCCTTCCTGGGATCGTGTTCGTCAGTAATCTCTCCGACTATCTCTTCTAAAAGGTCTTCAATGGTAACTAATCCCACAGTACCACCATACTCGTCCGTACATATCGCCATATGCTGCCTACTTCTTTGCAAATCCCTCAAAAGATCATAAACCTTTTTGGTTTCCGGGACATAATAGGCAGATCTCATGACTTCTTTTAAGGATGCGTCCTGTTTTTCCTTTAGAGACATAAACAGGTCTTTTATGTGAACTATTCCTATTATGTTGTCTACCGTGCCTTCATATACGGGTAACCTTGAAAATCCACGTTCTAAGGATAACTCAAGCGCCTTTTGTATAGATTGCCTCGCCTCAACGCAGATCATATCCATTCTCGGTACCAAAACTTCTTTTACAGTGGTTTCACCGAATTCGAAGATCTTATGGATCATCTCTCTTTCTTCAGGCTCGATTTCACCTTCTTCTTCTCCTACATACAACAAAGTCTTGATTTCTTCTTCTGTAATAAATGGAGATTCTTCGGCTTCCTCTCCAAGAATCCTGATCATAAAGTTAGCAAATCTCGTTAAAACCTCTATAACTGGATAAAATATGAACTCAAATGCCTTGATAGGTTTTGATACGATAAAAGATACCTTTTCTGCATTTTTTGCAGCGAAAGTCTTGGGGCTAATTTCCCCAAACATAAGTAAAACAAGGGTCATTATTCCTGTTGCGATGCCCACTCCCTTATTTCCGAAGTATTGTATTGCCAAAGAAGTGGCCAAAGCAGAGGCGGCAACGTTTACAAGGTTATTACCGATAAGAATCGTTGAAAGAAGTCTATTTGGACGTTCAAGCAACTCATCTACGGTTTTTGCTCTCTTTTCACCTTTTTGGATAAGATACTTAATTCTAATCTTATTCAAGGAAATTAATGCTGTTTCTGACCCGGAAAAAAAACCTGATAGTAAGATAAGCACAATGAGAAGAATTAGTTCGACCCACATGAGCGTAGTCAATTGAGGTTCACCTGCTCCACAAGGAATATGAAAGAACATTTATTTTAATTTTTTGTAGGCAATTGTTAAGTATAAGGGGAAATAATTATGTAGAGGTGAAAATATGGTTGAGAAGGCAGTAGATGAGGTTGGTCTGGCCGGACACATAATCGAAAGGGAAGTACTTTTTAAAATAACTGACGCCTTAAAAGGTGTAAATGCAGACCTTACAAACATAATAATTGAAATTCCTGCTCTTAGAAGAGGATCAGGAGAAAAAATTACCGCAACCATGAGTTTTAACATAATAGGTCTGACGAGAAAGGACAAGGAAGAAGCGTTTAACAGAATCATAAAGGTTGCGGATGAAACAGGTTGTGCCATAACATACGTAACGAAGCATGAATAGTCTTTTTATATTTGAAATACGATAGAATCAGAATAAGATGAGACGTAGTGGAATCGCGCATCTTAGATTACATGGAGGAAAGGCACCAGACTGGCTAACTGACAGAATGATAGATTTAGGCAAGTCAATTATGTCAGTTATGGCAGATGAATACGGAACAGATGAAATATTGTCTAGGCTATCTGACCCCTTTTTCTTTCAGGCACTATCAAACGTATTGGGATTCGACTGGAATTCTTCAGGCACAACTACCGTTCTTTGTGGAGTACTAAAGACAATATTTAGAGAGAACGAACTCGGTGTTCAAGGAGTGGGTGGAAAGGGTAGACAATCCAGGAAAAGCCCCTTAGAATTGGAAAAGATCACGAATGAATTTTCCTTAGGAGAAAGAACGCTAGAAGACTTAAAATATTCGAGTAAAATGTGTGCAAAAGTAGATAATACGGCAATACAAGCAGGATATCCTTTATATCATCATTCTATGTTTTTGAATGAGAAAGGGAAATGGACAGTGATACAGCAGGGATTGAATGTCGAAATGAAAACTGCTAGAAGATACCACTGGCTCTCGGAAAACATTATAGATTTCGTGGAAGAACCCCATAAGGGCATAGTTGGTGATGTTTTCCACGATAAAGTATTAGACCTAACTTCTAAAGAAAGCAGAAACTGTAGATCTACTATTACAGATATCTGTAAAGAAAAGCCTTTCTATACAAAAAAAATTTTTGAATCATTAAAAGAGGGCCAAAAAACTCTTTTAAATTTTAAAAACTTTAAAACTAAAGAAACTCTCTATAAGGTTCCAGATAGGATGAATTGGCGAGCAATAGAGAGGACGTATGAATTACAACCAGAAAATTTTGAAAATCTTTTAGCAGTAAAGGGAGTAGGACCAACGACCATAAGAGGCCTAACATTGGTCTCAGAGATAATATTTGGTGACAAACCTAGTTGGAAAGATCCCGTGAAGTTTTGCTTTGCCTTCGGAGGGAAAGATGGTGTACCATTCCCTGTTAATAAAGAAGATTATGATAGTGCTATCAAAATTCTAGAAGATGCAATAGTACAAAGCAAATTAGGAGATAAAGAAGGAATTCGAGCAATTCAGAGACTAAACCATCTTAAATAAATTTATTTTTAATTTATAGAACTCTTTTAACTGCTTCAACATAGTTTTCGATTAGTTTTTCCCATGAAAAAAGTCTCGCAAGGTCATGCGACTTCTTCTTTAACTTAGATTTTTCATCTTCGGACATGATAACCAATTCGAATAGGAACTCTTTAAGAGTCTCTGAACTTTCATCAAAACTCTTTTTTTTCCTTGGAAGTACATATATCCCGTCGTATTTTTTCCCTTTTCCCATCGAAAGAAGTTCAACTCCAAAACCAGCCAAATCAGTAGTAACAGAAATACAGCCGCATGCAGCAGTTTCTACAGGAGTTAGACCGAAGGGTTCGTATTTACTAGGAAAAACTCCTAAATCGCATCCGCTAACAAAATCGAAATAATCAAGATAGATAGGGGGGCTATCTCTTCTAATATAAGTAGGAATTGCAATTACCTTAACCATATCTGCTTTTTCATTTCGCAATCCAAGTTTCCAACACAAATCGAGGATTGGATCTTTTTCTTCCAAGTAATCATGAGTACCCAATGGTGGGTTCTTTTCTTTGTAAATTTCGCGAAGGTCTTCTTTTAGATATTTTTCTATGGCGTTCGCTACATCTGAATTCAAAGCCTTTATTCCTGCAGGAACTAGAAAGAAGGATATGACGATCTTTTCTTTGTTCATCGACTTTAATTCTTCATTTAATTTTGCTAAAGAAGTTATAAAAAGATCAAATCCCTTGTTCTTAAATTCATATCTTCCAGAAGTCAGTACAATTAAATCAACTTCGTTTAACTCATAGTAAGGGTAAAAAAAAGCCCGCACAAATTCTGAAATTTTTCTTCTGTTCAGATCTTTGTCGAAGTTTTTAAATCTTTCGAAATCTACGCCGTTTGTTAAAATCATGTCTGGTGCCTTTCCAAGGTAATATTCCGCTTCTTTAGCAGTGGAACGCGATACTGTGGCAAATAGATCAGCGTATCTTGAGGCTGCCCCTTCAGTAAAATGTTTCGCGGCAATATCTATTTCGTAGGCTCTTTCTGGAGAGAAAGTTACTCCACTTTTTAAACCCTCTTCGATTAAGGAAGCCACATCTACTCCCAATGCACTTTCCTCTCTTCCATGCATGGTCTGATGAGCTATGAATATCGTTTTATAATCAAGTTTTTTTCCTTTCTCTCTGAATATAACGCCTGAAGAAAGCCATTCGTGAGCTATCACTACGGTCTTTTTATCTTTATATAGATCCGTCTTTATAAGCAATTCTATCAATTTGGCTACTGCTTCAGACCAAACAATTGGCTCATCATATGTAAATGGGGAATTCAAACTGTCTATACCAAAAAGTTCCCAGTTTCTTCTTTTAATACTATTTTTTATATCTTCTTTGCTCATGTAACTCTTAGTTTCGAGCAAAATACACGGAGAGCCGTTTCCCCCCTTCCATTGGCCGTAATATGGGATAATGTCCACTTTCTTTATCTCTTTAAATACATGTTCTATTTCAGGCTCGGCTTTTTTAAACAAGAAATCTTTGGGCGAATTATATGAATTATAGAAACCTATTGTTAAATAATTAGGAAACTTTTCCATCATTTTACTTGCTTTAGAAGCAAGTACGGAATAAATTCCCCCCACCATATTGGCTACTTCGAAGGACACCTCGATTAAGAAAACATCTTTCATTACCATCATCCAGTCATAGTTCTTTTATAATGAGAGAGGGATCAGATATCTCAAGTCTAAAGGCGTCGATTAACTTATCAACATTCTTAGCAACATTTTCCGTAAACGCTTCGGATATTTTAAAATCGAGAAGGTGTTTATGATCTATTGGGCATGAGACCCAACCAGTCTTGTAATGTAAGCTAAATGGGGCCCTTACGTCTCCAGAAGGCTTCATCGTACTCCAATCGATTAAGATTTGATCAGATCTTTCACTCTTCTTGGCTACTGTGGAGGTAGTTATAGGTTTGCCTTTCTCAACAATCTCATAATATTCTTCCAAGGTCTTTGACGGTAATTCCTGTAATTTTTCCTCCAAATTAAATTGAATTATTTGAGCAAACTTTCGATAAAGTGCGAATAAATCTCCTGAGGCTAATTTAGTGTTATCTAGACTTGTCCAGATTTGAATACCTCTAGATCCACTGAACTTTATGTTAGAAGAGATTTCATAGTCTTCTAAGACTTCTACTAACTTTTCGGCAGTTAATTTAACTAAATTGAAGCCCTTTTCTTTTTTTTCAAATTCTGGACCCGCATCCAAGTCTAAGACAAACCAATCTGGATCTTTCGAGTTTAACTTATGGATGTAGGGTATGAAGTCGATGGCGTGACTGTCAACGTATTTAATTAAATCTTCGGTATTACTTATTTGAATATGTACTGGTTTAGGCTTATACTTTGCATATCTTACAAAAAGAGGTTTTATTCTACGAGTAGGATCTTTATCGTCACTAAAAATTTTTACAACGCTGGTGGCCCTCTCTTTTAAAAACGGGAGTAAAGCCTCCGCAATCAAAGGATAATAATTCTTCGCCTTCAAAACCATACGGTAAGAGAGATTCAACTCTTTTCCGATTGATTCCAGTCTATCTGTTATCTCCCGCATTCCTTTTTCAGTTGCATAATAATTTTTTTTCGCCTCAGTTATGAATTCCCTAGAAATCAATCTATCAACGGCATCTCTAACATCTAACTCACTTATCCTGCCTTTTTCATCACGTATTACCTTTTCAGCGATGTGCTCGAAACTAATCGTTTTCTTTTTTTCTTTAATCGCTAGTAAAAGAAGTATGCGATCCTCGATCAATTCCATATCAACCAAAAAGAGTATTACCTAATTCAATAAAAATATTCCTAAGGTGCTCCGTTGAGATACTTCGACTTGGTTGTCGTATATGAAAGTATAGAAGCAACCACCAAGAGACTAGAGATGACTGATTTCTTGGTCGATCTCTTCAAAAAATGTGAGAAAGATATCGTAGATAAGGTAGCCTATTTTACCCAAGGGAAGCTTTATCCTGATTTTGTGGATTTGGAGATGGGTATAGCTGAAAAGCTCGCTATTCGCGCTATATCGATTGCCTTTGGAGTCAGTACTAGAGAAACAGAAAAAGATCTAAAGGAAAGAGGAGATTTAGGTTTTACGGCTGAACATTTAGCAAAAAGTAAAAAACAATCCACCCTTTTTGCTAAGCCGTTAACAATACAGGAAGTATATGATACCTTTGATAGAATAGCAAGATCAACAGGACCGGGTAGCATCGATATAAAAGTAAGGCTGCTCTCCGGGTTATTGGCGGATGCCGAGCCAAAAGAGGCGAAATATATCATAAGAACAGTTTTAGGAAAGCTTAGACTGGGTATAGCAGATATGACAATTCTAGATGCTCTAGCGATTGCTTATACGGGAGACAAGACGAACAGAGAAATCATAGAGAGAGCTTATAACTTAACATCAGACCTCGGCGACGTAGCCAAGACTTTGGCAAACGAAGGTTTGGAAGGTATAAAGAATTACCACGTGAAGATAGGTAGACCCATAAGGATGATGATGGCTCAAAGACTCGTTACATCCGAGGAGGCACTGGAAAAACTTGGCGGAAAAGCAGCCTGCGAGTTGAAATATGATGGAGAAAGAATTCAGATTCACAAAAATAACGATAACGTTGTACTTTTCTCAAGGAGACTCGAAAATATCACCAATCAATACCCAGACGTAAGCGATCTTACTAAAGAATATATAAGAGCCAGTGACGCCATTATCGAAGCCGAATGCGTCGCAATAGATCCTGATACAGGGGAATTACTTCCGTTTCAGCAGCTCATGCACAGAAGAAGAAAACACGGAATCGAGGAGGCTAGAGAGAAGTTTCCAATCAGTCTTTACCTTTTCGATATACTATATATAGATGGAGATGATCTAACCCAAAAAGGCTACTTTGATCGGAGAAATAGACTTAAAGGCATTGTTAAAGAAAATATGCGCCTCAGATTGGCTGAATCTTTGATTGCGGATGATCCTAAAGAAATTGAAAGCTTCTTCGAACATGCAATAGAATCAGGCTGCGAAGGTCTAATACTCAAATCTCTGGATGGAATCTATCAGGCAGGAGCCAGAGGTTGGCTCTGGATTAAATTAAAACGCTCTTATCAGTCTATGATGATCGAGCCTATAGATGTGGTTGTTGTAGGCGCATTTATAGGTAGAGGAAAAAGATCCGGCTCGTATGGAGCACTGCTTACAAGTGTCATCCATAGAGAACAAGAAAAGTTCTATACCGTTTGTAAGGTCGGCAGCGGCCTCACAGACGAAGACTTGGGAAACATTCCGAATATGCTTGCGCCCTATAAAATTGAGGAAAAGCATCATAGCGTAGAAAGCGAATTCGAAGCTGATGTATGGTTCGAGCCTAACGTAGTAATGGAGGTAATAGGAGACGAACTTACATTAAGCCCTGTCCATACGTGCGCCTTTGGTCGAATTAGAAAGGATTCTGGAATAGCAGTAAGATTTCCAAGGTTCACAGGCAGATGGAGGGAGGACAAAGGACCCCACGATGCTACAACTGTAGATGAAATAGTTGATATGTACAGGGCCCAGTTAAAGAAAGTAGAGGAAGTTAGGAAAGAAGAGGGTTGATTTTTCCGATTTCAGTCATTTTTGTCTGTATTTTTCACGTTTGTCAATCATCTCTAAAACTGCTTCTCTATTTACTTTGGCAACAACAAGGGAGGGCTCAATATCCAAAACATTCTTAAAGCATTCTAGAGCCTCGTCTAACCTGCCTAAATCCTTTAAGGCAAGCCCTTTATTATTCAAGACACCTGCTAGATTGGGATCTATTTCCAAGGCTTTATCATAGCAGAGTATCGCTTCATTTAAATTGCCTATACCGTGAAGAGTGAATCCTTTACTGCTCCACGCCCATTTTAAATTCGGATTAAGTTTCAACGCCGTGGTATAGGCCTCTATAGCCTGTTCGTACATACCCATGTTTTGCAGGACGTTACCTTTATTTAACCAAACATTTGGCGCTTCTGGATCAATTTCCGATGCTTTATCAAAGCATTTTAAGGCTTCATTAAACATCCTTAATGCAAAGAGACAGGTTCCTTTGTTATTCCAAGCCTCAGCATAATTTGGATCTATTTCTAAAGCCTTGTCAATACATTTAATTGCTTCTTCAAAATTTCTTAAACCAAAAAGAGAGGTTCCCTTGTTATTCCATGCCTTAGCATAATTAGAATCAATCTCTAAGGCTTTGTCATAGCATTCCACTGCTTTTTCAAACATACCTTCTTTTTCAAAGGCGTATCCCTTCTCAGTCCAGTCTTCTACAGTGTTTATTGAGTTTGATTGTTTCATCTCGTTAACAATATTTAATCTTTTATTAGAATTTTGTGGAATTTGAGTAAAAATTCAAAAATTAGTGAGTTTTTTGAATAATCTCTTTTCGTTATCATATATTCGAATTTCTAAAGACATGCGTCCTAGAGCATGGGTAGCACAAGCGAAACACGGATCATAGGCTCTGAAAGCCATTTCTATCATATTCAAAAGTCCGTTACTAACCTTCCAGTCTCTTATAAGAGTTTCAGCAGCCTTTTTAACTGAAATACATATCGCTGCGTTGTTATTACCAGTTGCTACTATTAAGTTAATCTCTTTTATTAGACCATCTTTGTCTGTTACATAATGATGGAAGAGCGTTCCTCTGGGCGCCTCGATTACACCTACTCCTTCCTTTGGTTTGCCTAGTTTTCCTCTAATATTCGTACTTGTTATATCAGGATCTATCGAGAGTTCATGCATACGCTCACTTGCATATAACAACTCAATTAATCTAGCCCAGTGATAAGCAAGAGTCGCATGAGTAGGTTTTCCACCAAGAATCTTGTGCATTTTTTTGTATTCCTCTTGGGCAAGGGGAGTCGCAATTTCTTCTGCTACATTTAACCTCGCAAGGGGTCCAACTCTGTATACACCGCTTTCTTGACCATCGATTAGACCTTTCCACCCGATAGCCTTTAAATAAGGAAATTTTAGATAGCTCCAGGGCTCTACATGCTCAGCAATATGTTTTAAATAATTTTTTGGCTCAAACTTAGAGAATTCTTTTCCTTTTTGATCAACGACTCTTATCTTTCCATCGTATAGGTTGAGCCTGTTGTCATCATCGACGAGTCCCATGTAATAAGTCTGACTTTTGTATATGTCTCCTGTTATTATGTCTACATAAGTATCGTTAGCGAGCACCAAATCTTCAAATATCTTCATCGATCTCCTCGAGAAGTTAACGCAAGATCTTGCCATTATTTCGATTTCTTTTATTTCTTCTTCGTTTATTGCTTTAGAAATTCCTCCTGGCAAGCCACAAACAGAATGAGTTGCCCTTCCACCAATCATCTCCTGAATCTTTTGTGCATAAGCCCTATGCGTAATAACATCGTTCACGGTCTCTTTACCTACGGCTTCTATAACTCCTACTATATTTCTTTTAGTCGGATCTTCCGCAGGACCTAATATAAAATCCGGAGCAGCCAAGATATAAAAGTGTGCTATGTGGCTGTGTATAACATGAGCCATATAGTAAAGTTCCCTTAACTTCTTTGCTGGTTCTGGCACCTCGGCTCCGAATACAGCATCAGCAGCTTTGGTAGAAGCCATGTGATGCGGACCAGGACATACGCCACAGATCCTTGGAGTCAGTCTGGGTAGTTCTTCAACAGGTCTACCGATGCAAAATTTCTCAAAACCACGGAGTTCTACGACCTGAAAGTATGCGTCTCTAACATTTCCCTGATCATTTAGAAATATATCGATTTTTCCATGCCCTTCCAAGCGAGTAATTGGTGTAATAGTTATATTTCTGGTAGTTACCATCTCTGCTTCGTCGAATATTTTTGGCATCTTAATCATCCTCAACCTTTCTATTTAAGGGGGCAACAGGAAGTGTAAACCTGTAGAAGGTACCTAGTGGATCCAGGATCTTTTCCGTTAGCTCTTTTAGTTTCTCTTCAGAAATCTTTTCCTCTTCTTCGACTCCAAGTATAGAAGCGATTGCACTCAACATAGAGGAGCCTTGATCCTTGGAATTAGGTAACGGACCCAAACACCCCTCACAGGGCATATTTACCTTAATGCATTTAGCCTCACAACCTCCTCTCGTGGCCGGACCTAAGCAAATGATACCTTGTTCGAGCAAGCATTTCTTTGGGTCTGGAACTATTTCATAAGGTCTATAGACCATAGAGATCTTTTTGTCCTCTCTCTCCATCGGACATTCATCGCACAAGGATTTGTCAGAGGCGATTACAGATCCTTTTGAAGGCAATTCCCCGCCCACTATCGCAGAAATAGCAAGTTCTATCAACTGAACAGGAGGGGGACATCCGGGAAGGTAGTAATCTACTTCAACTGTTTGATCTAATGATCTCGCTGTATCGTATAATTCTGGCAGGGTTAAGGTTCTTCCATCGAAACTCAGACTTGTCTGGGGTGTAACAAATTCAGGGTTTTCAGTAGATTTTGTTTTTTTGTAAACTACTTCAAATATACCTTCTTTGGTGGATATATTGGCGAGTCCCGGAATGCCGCCATAACAGGCACAGGATCCAAAAGCAATAAGAATATTCGATTTCTCTCTCAGTAACTTCGCTATTTCCTCATTTTCAGAGTTTCTCACGGTGCCATGATAAATTCCAACATCAATGCTTCCGTCTCTCATATTCTCTAGATCTTTTTGTTTTGCATCAATTCCAGTAGGCCAGAAGACTATGTCTGCTACCGCAACTAGGTTTAGAATTTTTTCATTTATATCTAAAAGGGCTATATCACATCCAGAGCAAGTTGCACCGAGACCAATGGCCAATTTGAGTTTTTTATCAGAAATTTTCACCGAATTCCCTCCTTCAGTGGATTTGGACCTATTTTCTTTATTTCGTCCACCATTTCAGCAGAAACTTCGGCAAATTTACCACCTTCGTTCGCTGAGATCCAGTCGAGTCTCAGTCTTTTTGGATTTAATCCCAGTTGTTCCATCAATTTTTTTAGGAGTGTAACTCGTCTTAAGGCCTTCAGATTTCCTGAAACGTGGTGGCACTCCTCTGGATGACATCCCATTATCAGGATGCCGTCTATACCCAGTTTAAATGCCTCCAAAACAAATAAGGGGTCTATCCTGCCTGAACACATAACCCTGATAACCCTTACGTTAGGAGGATAATGCATCCTGTCGATTCCTGCGAGATCTGCTCCTGCGTAGGAACACCATCTACATAAAAAACCAATGACGTTTGGCTTGAAGTTATCCATTTCATTTCGCCTCTATCTTAATCTTATTCAAGATTTTGTCTCTTGGTATCTTTGAAATGCTTATAATTTCCTTAGGATCAGTTCCCTGGGCTAGTGCAAGTAGTTGAGTGTAATGAAAGACGGGAAATCTAAAGTCGCATCCTTTCTTTTCATTAAGCTCAACTTGAGATACATCAAATTGAAGATGGCAAAAAGGGCAAACATCTACGATAGCATCTGCTCCCGCCTCTTTCATAGCAGTTAATTTTCTCGCTACTATTCTTGTTGCGAAATCAAGGTCGTAAGCACGGAGTCCTCCACCTGCACCACAGCACATGAGTCTGTATTGATAGGGCACGCTTTCTGCGCCGAGCGCCTCCACCAAACCATCAAGTTTCTTTGGTTTTTCAGGGTTATCTACATCCAGAAATATGCTGGGTCTTAATAAATGGCATCCATAGTGCGGGGCGATCTTAATCCCGTTTAATGGTCTCTTAATTGAACTCTTTATCCTTTCGATGCCTATATCATCATATAACAATTGTACAAGGTGTTTTACATCTATACTGCCCTTGTATATCTTTCCAGTTCCTTCAAGTGCCTCATTGACCAACTTTCTTTTTTCAATATTTCTTTTGAGTTCTTTATTTGCTTCTTTAAGAGTCGAAAAGCATCCGCTACAGATTGTAACTATATCGCAATTCATTTCCTCTGCAATTGACAGATTTCTGGCAGAGATTGCGAGAGATGTTATATCATCGATGCAATTGAAAGATGCACCTGCTGGACAGCAGGTAGCACCTTCCATCTCCTTAATTTCTACGCCTAAATTTTTAAGAGCGACCCTTGTTGCCTTCTCGATGTCTGGGTATCTTAAAGGCGCGATACAACCTAAAAAAAGTCCGTAGGACATTTACTTACCTCCAGATCCGATGAGTTTTTGAACCTTCGTTTTCTTGACGATAATTTTAAGATCGTCTGTCGCTTCTTTGTGGATTAACGCGGTTGGTGGCAGTGGATCAAGACCTAAAGAGGCTCTAATTTTCTTCTGTTTCTCATCTATATCTACAGCGTGACCCAAAGTCACTATATTCCTCGCAATCCTCTTTGTGGAATCAGGCATCTTGCCTTCTCTCGCGAGAATTCTCCTAAGAGCAATCACAAAGTCAGTAGGATCCACCTCTAAAGGACATCTCTCCCAGCACGTGTGACAAGTAGTGCAACGCCAGATTCCAGGGTCTGAGAGGACTCTTTCTCTTAATCCATAAATAGCCAGTTTTATTAGTCTTCTAATGTGATGGAGAGGTTCTATCCCGAGAGGACAATCTCCTGCGCACCTACCGCACTGGAGGCATTTGTATACGAGAGGCCCACCTATTTTGACAATCTCGTTCACAAAATTCGGATCACCTTCTGTTAGTCTAACTGGGAATTTAACAACGGCCATTATTTAACCTCTATTTTAGCTAGGGCCTCTATCTGTGCCAGTATTTGTTTATCCAAATAACTTTCCATATCGATAGCATCTGAAGGACACGCTGATGCACAAACACCGCATCCGTTACACGAAACTGGAGTAATCTCGGATACTTTTCTTCCGTTCACTTCTTTAAGCTTGGGATTATTGTAAGGGCACACACTCTCACAAATCCCGCATCCTCCGCATGCGTCCTCATCTACTAAGGCAACGATAGCCTCAGTCCTTAGAACTCCCTCGGACATTAACGCCGCTGCATGAGAAGCCGCTATCCTTCCATCCGCGACAGACCATCTTATACCCCTCGGGCCTTGTGCACAGCCCGCCAGATATATTCCCCTTCTCTCTTCGGGTTCAAGTACTAGATTTAAGTCGTAGAAGAATCCATCTGGACCCAAAGGAATGTTCAGCATTTTCGCTAGTTCTGAGGTACCATCACTGGGCTCTTGACCAACGGATAAAATCACTAAATCTGATTCGACTTGAACTTGTTCTCCAAGGTCTTTGTCTTCTGCGCTCAAAATTAGTTTATCTCCTACCTTTTCAACTCTCGCAACACGACCTCTAACAAATTTGACGCCCATTTCTCGAACTTCTTCATAGAACTCTTCTATACCCCTGTAGGGACCTCTTATGTCGATGTAGAATATGTATACGTCACAATCAGGATACATTTTTTTGATGGTGCTTGCCTGACCCAGAGCGTAGTTACAGCAAACCAAAGAACAGTACGGGTTCCCGCCTTTCTCTGCTCTAGATCCAACACACTGGATAAAGCTAACGACCTTTGGTACTTTTCCATCTGATGGTCTACTTAAAACGCGTCCTGTAAGTCTATCTTCAACTATTTTGCGCTCTAAATCGAGAATAGTTAGAACATCCTCGTAATCTTCGTATCCATACTCTGGAATCCTACGTGCATCATATATCTTTGAACCTGTGGCAACTATGATGGTTCCTACCTTAAAATTTCTAATTACGGCGCTCTTCTTGTTCTTAATAGTTACTTGATAATTTCCAACGTAACCGTCTACACTCAAGACTTCGGTATCCGTCATCACGTCTACATTTTTATTGAGATAAACATCCATTAATCCAGGAGTTAATCTACACTCCTTACAGTAGTGCATACAGCATATTCCACAACTAGTTGTCGGAAAGGTCATACTCAGTTTATATGCTCTTCCTCCTAGTTCTGGCTCCCTTTCAACTAAGTATGTGTAAAATCCCATGTTTGCAAGATCCAGCGCTGCTTCTAAGCCTGCTACCCCACCTCCAATCACCAAAGCCCTGTCTAGGATTTCGATCTTACGATCCGCCCTCTCCACCAATTTTCTAGCCTTAGCGACAGCGCTCGCAACCAATGCCTTTGCCTTCTCAGTCGCTTCATCAGGAACGTCTGAATGGGGCCAAGCACACTGCTCTCTAATATTTGCCTTCTCATAAAGATATACGTTCAATCCAGCTTCTTCGATGGCTAGTCTAATGGGCACCTCGTACATTCTTGGACTACATGCAGCCAAAACCACGCGATTTACTATTGCATTTCGAATATCTCTCTTCATGGAGACTTGGTCTTCAAATGAACAAAGACTTTCGAGTTCTTTCACTACAACGACGTCGGGCAATTCTTTGGCGAACTCTGCAACTGCGCTTACGTCGACTATGTTGGAGATCTCACCTTCACACCTACAAATATAAACTCCAATCTTAGGGGACATTCAGGAAGCCTCCAAAAGAATAAATCGAAAATGTAACTGGTAAAACAGAGTAGGTCTTGATTGTTTGGTAGTAATTTATGCTTTTTTTTAAATCAAATTCAAATTTATTTTCCATTTTATTAATATATATTAAGACTCAACTATTTAATAGTTTCTCACTAATAAATGCTTTAAAATGAAAAATAATGATAATAGAGGCTATAACACGGTTATATTTAAAAATAATAAATTGTAAATAAAAAGTTTATAAAATTATAGCCATACTCATTGTAAATGGTGGATACATGCATGAGGTAGGATTCGCGACAACCATTTTAGAAGAAGTTAAAAAAGAAGCAAAAAAGCAAAATGCATTAAAAGTAACCTCTGTAGAATTAGTTTTAGGAGAGTTGACCCTTATAGATCCTGAACAACTTATATTTTTACTAAACTCAATAATTCAAGACGATATTATTAAGGGTGCTGATTTTAAGGTGAAAAAGCAGAGGGCAGAAGGTGAATGTAGTTGTGGTTACAGTGGACCTTTAGAATACAAAGAAGAATTTCATCAGTTGCTCTACGTAAAGTGTCCAAGATGCGATGGGATACCTAAAATAAAAAAAGGAGACGAATGTGTAATCGAAAAAATTAACATGGAAGTTGAAGAAAGGAGCAAATAAGATCAACAGATCCTAGGAATAGGATCTCCAACGGGTCTTTCCAAAAATCTCTTCCCCCCGACTAATGTATTCAACACGACCTTTCCTACATTGGTATCCACGGCTTCGCCAATAATTTGAGCCTCTCTTCCTTGCGGCGTAGATTTCAGATGTTTCAAAACGTAATCAGCGTTTTGGGGACTTACAGCAATTATCACTTTACCCTCGTTCGTAAGATCATAAGGATTTAACCCCAGCATCTCACATATCGCGTCCACTTCCTTTTTTATTGGAATCTTTTGCTCGTAGATTTCTAAGCCAACTTTTGACTTCGAGGCAAAATCTGTTAGCGCGGCAGAAAGCCCGCCTCTGGTAGGATCCTTCATTGCGTTTACTTTATTAAGGACATCCTTTACCATTGTCCAAATTTCAGCTAAATCTGATCTTATTTCTCCCTCTACCTCAAAACCTTCTCTGCTTGTTAAAATAGCGATTCCGTGATCTCCTAATGTACCAGAGACAATTATCTTGTCCCCAATTTTTACATTTGAATCTAAAGTAAGCGATTTTTTGTTAGCAATACCTATTCCTGTTGTGGTTATGATTATTTCGTCCAATTCTCCCTTGCCCATAACCTTTGTGTCTCCGCCGATTATGGGCACGCTTATCTCTTTGCTCATCTTATCCATCGATTTAAGTATCTTTTCTAGATCCGAGATGCCAAATCCTTCTTCAATAACAATGGAAGATAACATTGCCAGAGGTTTTGCCCCCATTACTGCAAGATCGTTAATCGTGCCACAAAAAGAGAGTTTTCCTATGTCTCCTCCTGGAAAGAATATCGGCTTAACCGTATGAGAATCTGTAGTTAAAACGATATCGAAGTCATCGAAAGGTATACTTGCTCCATCATCTAAAGCGGGAATGCCTACTCCTTCTTTTATCTCCTTTAATTTAATATTTTTCATTATGATTTTTTCTATGAGTCTATTGGTGAGTTCTCCTCCTGAACCATGGGCTAAGGTGACCTTCATTATTTCACCCTATTTTTAAATATGTTCTAATCTCTTATTTTGTTGGGTTGCTATATTTGTGTCTCGCCATACCCGGACTGGTATTGGAATTAAGGGATGATACAGCATTAGTAGATATTGGCGGCGTTAAGAGGGAAGTAGATGTCTCTCTTTTGGAAAAGGTAGAACCTGGAGACTATGTAATAATCCACGTTGGCTATGCAATCCAGATTTTATCAAGAGAGGAAGCACTAGAATCTTTAAAACTCTGGGAAGAACTTTTGGAGACAATATAATGCTAGATTATTACAGTAAAGAAGAAGTAACTAAATTACTGGTCGAAAAGATAAATATCTTCTCAAAAGAATCCGATTTAGTTAGAATTATGCATGTTTGTGGAACCCATGAAGACACGATAGCCAGATACGGTATCCGTTCATTACTACCTGGGAACATAGAGGTGGTTGCAGGCCCAGGATGTCCTGTATGTATAACTCCTCCCGAAGAAATAGATGTGGCGATAAAATTAGCCTTAGAGGGTAATAAAGTATTTATTTATGGTGATTTACTTAGAGTTCCAGGAAGTAAAAAGTCTTTGTACGACGTGAGGGGAGAGGGATGCGATATAGGAATAGTATACTCCCCATTAGACGTCTTAAAACACGCTAAAAATTCTAAAGAAGAGGTTATATTTTCTGCGATAGGTTTTGAGACCACAGCCCCTTCTACAGCAAGTATTTTAAGAAGAGAGTTACCAGAAAATTTCTCTATAATCTGCTCTCACAGGCTAATTCCTCCTGCAATCGATTTTTTGCTTAATACTGAAGAAATAGAGTTAGATGCCCTTATAGAGCCGGGCCATGTTTCTACGATTATTGGTGTTGAGCCTTACATACCTATTTCCAAGAAATACAATATTCCTCAGGCAATTACTGGTTTTGAGCCTAATGATGTATTACTCAGTATATTAATGATATTGAAGATGTTAAAAGAGAATGAAAACTCTGTATTCAACGAATACAAAAGATCAGTTAGGCAAGAAGGAAACATACTCGCTAAAGAATTAATGGAAAAGGTATTTGATGCAGAATCTAGAAGGTGGAGAGGTTTTCCGGTCATTCCAAATGCTTCTCTTAAACTTAAAGAAGAAAACAAAAAATACGATGCTTTAGAAAAATTTGATTTAGAATTTCAAGATGCGCCTCCATTCTACAAAGAATGCCTCTGCGGAGAGATTTTGAGAGGAAATAAAAAACCGAGAGAATGTAAATTATTTGGCAAAAAATGTACTCCTGCCTCTCCTTTGGGTCCCTGCATGGTCTCTGTCGAAGGAAGTTGTCAGGTGGCTTATAAATACGAAGCGGTGGTTGCATGAGGATTTTGGTCCTGGGCATTGGAAATCCCCTTTTGAGAGATGATGGCGTTGGTCCGCATGTCATTAAACAAATGGGGAAGATAGAAATTCCAGATAATGTCGATCTAAATGAAGCGAGCGTAGGCGGTCTAGATTTACTGGATTACATAGTCGATTACCAAAAAGTCATCATTGTAGATGCGATAAAAACTAGGGAAGGAGTACCAGGAGAGGTATATAGGTTAAAACCCGAAGACCTTCCAAAATCCCCAAACATAAAATCTACTCATGTCGTGGACTTACAAACAGTTTTAGAGACGGGCAGGATTCTAACACCGGAGAAAATACCAGAGGAGATTACTATATACGCCGTAGAGATAGAAGATTGTACAACTTTTGATGAAAGATGTACGCCCAAGGTAGAGGAATCTATTCCGAAGGTTATACAACTGATCCTAACTGAGATAGAAAATTTCAGGTTTTAATTCATTTGAAATTTTAGCGCCAGCCACAACAGCCTGCCCTAGAGCCAATCCACCGTCTCCTGGCGGTACTAGAGTATGAGTAAAAAACTTTAAGCCTTCTTCTTCGAGATACTCTTTTATAATCTTTACTATACTTTCATTGTACGCGACTCCTCCACTCATACCTACTGGAAAACCATATTTATCTGAAAATTCACTAGATAATATGGCTAACCCCTCTGCTAGTGTTTTTTGGGCAGAAGCAGCAAGATCTTTTGGTTTGGATTTGTCCTCAAATATTTCTTTTAAAATCAAGCCCACATCAAAGTATTTTACTCCATTAATTTTTTGAAACTCTATTGGTAACTTAATTTTTGCCTCTCCTTTTCTCGCGTAAGACTCCAATTTCATTGCTGGTTCACCCTCGTAGGTACGCTCTAAACATATGTTTAATAAAGCAGAAATAGAATCCAAAACCCTTCCCATGCTTGTTGCTTTAAAAACATTTATTTTATTGTCTAACTGTCTTAAACAAATCTCAAATTCTTTTTTGCCGTGTTTAAATCCTCTGTAGTTTACATTCTCAAAGTATTTTTTTATTCGACTTCTCTCTACAACATCATTCAAGATTCCTAACAAAACCCTGCTGGGATATCTAGTTGCTAGGTCACCTCCGATCATTGGATATGGACTGAGAGAAGCAAGTCTATCAAAGTCATCTAAACTTGAGAGTATTATCTCACCACCCCATATTCCATCTAGCCCATACCCCATTCCATCGCAAGCTATACCAATTATCGGATCAGAGATATTTTTCTCTGCCATGAGAGAAACGATGTGAGAATGGTGATGTTGAACCTGAAAAACGTTTTTGGTAAGTTCATTTGCATATTTCGTGGTATTGAAATCTGGGTGCAAGTCACATGCGACCGTATCAAAGTCTTTAATATCTGTTATTTTCATCATGTGTTTAAGAGCAGACTTCAGAAATTCTAGGGTGGCAAAGTGACTCACATCTCCAATATACTGAGATAGGTAACATTTTTTTCCCTTTAAGATAGATATTGTGACATCTAATTCTGCGCCCAGTCCAACTACTTTTGGAAACTCTAACTCTAAATTTATTTGTCTGGGGACAAAACCCCTCGATCTCCTTAAAAACGTTCTTTTTTTATCCACAAACCTGATTACAGAATCATCACATCTATTTTCTATCTCTCTGTTGTGAACTAAGTAATAATCTACCACACCATTCAATTTTTGGATCGCTTCTTCTTTGCCAGTGATCATAGGTTCACCCGGAAAATTCGCGCTCGTCATAATCCATGCGTGTTCTCTGGTATTTTTCATCAGAAGATTTTGAAGTCCTGAGTAAGGTAGCATTACTCCTATAGTGTGCAATCCCGGAGCAACATACTCAGAGAGTAAAAAAGGCTCTCGCTTATTTAATACGAGTATTGGTCTGTTTGTCGTCTCTATTTCTGTTTTTTCAATCTTATCTATTTCTACGAATTTTTTTACAGCCTTAAAATCTTTTGCCATTATTGCGAAGGGCTGTTCTCTCCTTCTTAGTCTGTTTCTTAATCTTAGCACGACTTCGTCATCGCTCGTTTTACATGCAATATGAAAGCCACCCATTCCTTTAATCGCTACTATATTCCCCTCATCTACGAGTCTTGTCACTTCAAAAATATCTTGCGATACCTCTGCCCCTTTATTATTCAAAAGAAAAACACGAGGACCACAATCCCAACACGCAATGGGTTCGGCATGATATCGTCTATCAACCGGTGTTGTGTATTCCATACGACAAGGTTTGCACATACGGAATTCAACCATGGTTGTGTGCTTTCTATCGTAAGGAATTCCATTTATTATTGTGAATCGCGGACCACAATTCGTACAAACGGTAAAAGGATATCCATATCTCCTGTCATTTGGATCAAACAATTCCCTCAAACAGTCGTCGCATATGGCTGTATCTGAGGGAATTATGGACGCAGTTTCCAAAAATTTTGACTTGCTCGCTACGATCCTAAACTCGTAAAAATCTTTTTTATCTATTTCTTCAACGAGTACGTTATCTATTTCTGCTAGCGGAGGATGATCGTTTTTTATTTCTGTAATAAACCAATTAATATCCTCTTCTTCTCCTGATACAGAAATTTCTACAGCATTTCCAATGTTCCGTACGAATCCATTAAGATTTTTTTTCTTCGCAATTCGATAAATAAAAGGTCTAAAGCCTACTGCTTGGACAATTCCTGTCACAATTATCCTTACTGACTTGAACATTTAATTAAACTATGAGATTCCTTGTATATTTCGATTACGTATATAAATGAGTTATATTTTGGTAAAACTGAACTTGAAACCAGAAAGTCGCCCGAACGGAAATAAAGCCCCCATATGTAATTGGAAGAACAAGAATAACTCTTTTCAATATCTTCTCCTTTTTTTCGTGCACTAGAGTTCGATAGTTATCTATTCAGAGATTTTTCAAGATAATAGGACGGTAATATGGCAATAACAGCATATATTGAAATCACCAACGCTGTAAATAATATTATAATGGGGGGGGATAGCTTATTTATTCTTCCGACAATGATAAACTCATTAAACCATCCTATTAGACCGAAAACGAAACTTACAGCAACATAATTCAATTTTGAGTATCTTTGAATTAAGTATAAAAAAATAAATAGGATATAAAATGCAGGGAGAGTTATTTTGATGCATGAAAGATATGGCTGTGTTTCACAGGTTAGAAATTCTTCAATGAGGACCAAAGGAGTAAGTATGATGTAATAATTTATTATTTCTGGGAGTTTAGATTTCAGGAAAATCTCTGAAACTTTGTTTTTCAACACATAAGAGAGCATGCCAAATCCAACAATCCAAATTAAGAAAACCTGTGTTAATGAAAATTGACTCATAATTACGTTACCACCCACAAGCCGCTGCTCTCTCTTCAAAATGTTTCATATTCATTACCATTACCAAATATTATATTTAATGTACATCATTCCCAAATTTGGAATACATTAGAAGAAATTGCTACAAGAACAGAAAAATCAAAGGAATCACATCTTAAATACAATGAAATAATAGCCCGGGGCGGATTCGAACCGCCGTCAAGGGATCCAGAGTCCCCTATGATTGACCGCTACACTACCGGGCTTTTTCGGCAAACAATACACATATTACTGATGTGATATATAATTTGTTCGGGGGTAGAATTAAGGTATAATGGCGTTTTAAATTTACTAGGATTAATTAGTTTGCTGAATGTCGTGAGTATATTCCCGGTTTTCTCTATCAGTATTTTTATACTCATTTTCAAAACACTAAATTTCTCAGCATCCCTATCCTATTTACTCGCATCCACGGCATTGTCTCTTTTTATTCATGAAGTAGGGCATATTCTTGTTGCTTCCAACGAAAATATAAAAATTAAGGGATTCAAATTATTTTGGAAAGGATTCGGAATAGAATTCGATGAAAAATCTTTTGATGATGCAGATATGATATCCATATTAAAAATATATTCCGCAGGCCCCACATTTAATCTTTTATCAGCACTTATAGCGAATATTTTCTCAAATATTCTTAATAGCGGCTTTTTAGGATGTTTTGCCTTCGTTTCTCTCATGTTTTATTTGATATCTTCTTTAATAAGTAAAGAAACGGATGGATTCCACATCGCATATAGACTCTCATCCTCGGAATATTCGACTAAATTTGGTTATTCTTTAGGAATTTCGATCTTTACAACTCCAATAGTGGTGTTTTTATTACTTATCCTCTGATGGAATTCAGGGATAAAATGTTATATAGTCAGATGTCCAATTAATGAACATGGAGGTGTTTTGGTGACATCTGAGGACGAAAGACTCTTCGGACTTCTTGCGTATTTTCCTTTAGGATTTATAGGCGGTATCGTTGTGTACTTCATAAAATCAGAAAGTGGTTTTTGCAGATTTCATGCCAGACAAAGCATTGTGCTAGGTCTCGTATTAATAGGAGTTTATATCATTTTGAGTGTCCTTGGAGCAATATTTGTAAAGATTCCCTTTCTTGGATGGCTCGTTTGGCTTCTATTGGGCGTTGGATGGTTGGTAGTGGCTATCGCTGGAACAGCACTTTATTTATATCTGGCTATAAAGGCTTTTTTAGGAGAAAAAACCGAAATACCAATACTATCGAGATATATATAAACTTCGAGGGTTAAAGATGGTTGAAATAGAATGGTTAGGGCATGCCTGTTTTAAAATAACAGATAGAGACGGTATTTGTATTGTTACGGACCCCTTCACTGAGAAGGATATAGGATATAGAACGCCGGATGTGAAAGCAGATATTGCTCTTGTAAGTCATGATCACTTCGATCATAACAAAGTAGATGTTTTAAGGGGAAAACCATCTGTAATTAAAGGAGAAGGAGAGAAAAAAGCAGAAAAAATTGAATTTAAAGGTATTCAAACATTTCACGACGATTCCAAAGGTAGAATGCGAGGAAAAAATACGGTTTTCGTCTTTGAGGTAGACGGAATCAGGTTTTGCCACTTAGGCGATCTTGGACACATTTTGGATGAGACCCAAATCGAAGATATCGGAGAGGTTGATGTATTGTTTATACCGGTAGGTGGAACCTTCACAATAGATCCGAGGGAGGCCGATATTGTAATCGAGCAATTGAAACCAAGTATAATCGTACCAATGCACTATAAGACAGACGCGGTTACTTTACCCATCGGGCCTTTGAGCGAGTTCCTGAAAAATAAGACAGAAGTTGAAAGACAAAGGGTCTTAATTGTGGACAAAGAGAGATTACCTGAAGCCCCGAAAGTAGTTGTATTGTATTATGAGTGAATGCAGGCTTATAAAACAGGGTTTTGAGCAAGGTAGTTGTTTAACAATCGATATAGACGGGAGCAAAAGAAGGGCCTGTCAGGCTACATTAAAATACATTGATGACAAAGTTTATAGACTCATAAAGAGTGCCCATTTATCTAGACCTGAGCACTACTTTTCCATTTACCAAAGCGGATGTAACTTCAGTTGTTTAAAATGTCACTCCAGCGAGTTTTCTCAAAAAGCGAGCGGAGAGTGGTTTTCTCCTCATGACATTGCAAATATAGTACTGGATTATAGCGAAGATATTACATATTACGAGCCGCGAAAGAGAGCAACCTCATTTCATGCGCAAGACCTTTGTTTGTCGTGTGGAAGATGTATATCTGGAGAGAGATCTAAGTACTGTCCAAAAGTTCTTGATGTTGATCAGATCGTGTGGAGCCCACAGGGTTGGGGACCAGCCAGGAATATAGTCGGTTTTACCGGGGGCGACATTGCGTGCAGACCAGAATTTTACGAAGAATGTTCTAAACTAATAAAAAAGGAATTAGACGATATATGGGTCTTGATTGAGACCAATGGATACGGATTGACTTCTCAAAACCTCGAGAAATTGAAAGGAAGCGGTGTAGATTCTTTTTGGCTTGACATAAAGGCATTCGACAGTGATGTACACAAAAAACTTACAGGCGCTTCCAATGAAAAAATACTGGAACTGCCCTTTATACTGAAAGATATGGATTTTGTCGTTGAGGTGCTTACACTTTACATTCCTAGCATGGTCGAAAGAGATCAGATCTTAAAGATAGCGCAATTATTGAGCGAAATCGATAAAAACATCCCTTTCACTATATTAGCCTTTTTTCCTTCATATAAATTGAATGATCTTCGCTCACCTACCATATACGAGATGATGACAACATATTTCTCGGTGAAGCCTTTTTTAAATCATGTAAGACTTGGCAACATAGGCGTATTCGTTAGGACTATGGAAGAATACGAGATGGTGAGAACCATAACTGGCGGGTGAGATTATGCATGATCTATGCATTACTGTAAAAGAAATAAAGGGTAAATGCCCGGTTCACAAATTAGGGGACAAAATCATGATTAAAGGTCCAGAAATAGATTTAAAACAAACTGATTCTATATGCACCCATGCACTGGCTTCATTACTCCATTACATCGTTGCCCTAAGAAGCGGTGCAGACCCCATCGAATTGGGACTTTCTAAAGAAAAAGACAAAGCGTATGTCCAATGTGTCGACCCCGGCGAGCCTTATACAGAAGGTGGTACCGTAATATTTGAGATAAAAAAATTCTACGCTCCTTAAACTTAATTACATTTTCGAAATTTGTTTATTTTATGTTTTATCAATGCTAATTAAGTATTTTTAGATGTGATGGGGATGATAAAAAGGGTTAAAACCGGTATTATGGGATTAGATGAAATGCTCGAAGGCGGCTTTCCCAAAGGAAAGACAATCCTTGTTTCTGGCAGTGCTGGCACTGGAAAATCTATTTTTTCGCTTCAGTTTCTATATTACGGTGCTCTGGATTATAATGAGCACGGCATCTTTATTACTTTCGAAGAAAGACCTGCTGATATTATTGCGAATAGTAGTAGATTTGGCTGGGATTTAAACTCCCTCATAAAAAAGGATAAGTTGAGAATACTAAGCGTAATCCCGACCAGAATGGAAAAAGGTAAGTATGTTATAGACTCGCAGGACGCGGGTGATATTTTCTTTGCCAGAGACTTCTCGATTGATTCCGTGTCAGATATCATAAATAATATGTCCGATGAGATCAACGCAGAAAGGATTGCCATCGATACTATTTCGGCTCTGATGTTTCACTTAAGAGATGATGCTGATATAAGACAGGAATTACTCGGATTTTACGAGATCATTACAAAAGCAGGCGGCACATCTATACTTACCTCAGAGACGGAAGTTGGATCCGAAAAGTTTAGCAGATTCGAGGTAGAAGAATTCTTAGCCTCAGGAGTAATTATTCTCAATTATATCAAGATGGGAAACAAACGTATAAGAGCATTGGAAATTCTAAAGATGCGGGGAACAAACCACTACGAAGGTATCTATCCTTTCAAAGTCACAGAAAAAGGTATCGCTGTCTTTCCAGAGGAGAGGGTCTTTGATTAAAAGAACTTTATGAATATCTAATTCGAGATTTTCTATATATAGTAATATATATATTATATATGTAAACTATATATTAACTCATTTTCCAAACCTCATTTAATGCTTCCGCCATTGTTTCTAGTTTTATCTTTAGCAATTGCTTTCTATATGGCTTGGAACATAGGAGCAAATGATTTAGCAAACGCTATGGGAACTTCAGTAGGTTCTAGAGCTTTAACCGTAAGAAGGGCTGTTTTGGTTGCTGCAGTTTTTAATTTCTCCGGCGCTACCCTCGCTGGAAAGCATGTAACAGAGACCATAAGGAAAGGTGTCGTGGATCCAACACATATAAACGACCCCCGCTTACTGGCATTAGGTGCCTTCGCCGCTTTAATCGCAGCATCTCTTTGGATTACATTCGCAACTTGGCGTGGCTTACCAGTATCAACTACTCATTCAATTGTCGGAGCAGTAATTGGATATGGAATAGTAGTTGGTGGGTTTGGATGTGTATCGTGGAAAAAGGTAGTTTATATAATAGGCAGTTGGATTTTTTCTCCTTTAGCCGGGGCATTACTAGCCTTTATCACATTCTTTTTGATAAGAAAGTTCATTTTAGATAAGGCAAAAGACAGGCTCAAGGTAGAGAGAGTATTTGTATTTTTACAGGTCATGACGGCTTCTTATGTAGCCTTTGCACATGGTTCCAATGATGTTGCAAATGCCATAGGACCTATGAACACAATCTTAAATTATGCGCAACCAGGAACAAATATGCATATGGCGGCTAAACTTCCTGTTCCTAAATGGCTTTTGATGTTCGGTGGAATAGGTATTGTTATAGGCATGGGGACATGGGGCTACAGAGTAATGAGAACTGTAGGAGAAAAAGTAACTGAATTAACACCAACAAGAGGTTTTTCAGCAGAGTTTGCTACTGCTTCTATCGTTTTGTTACATTCTTATAGTTCTCTTCCGATATCCACTACTCACACTCTTGTAGGATCTGTTGTAGGAGTAGGACTCGCTGGAGGTATTAGAGCTTTAGATTTCAGAATTGTATTGAACATAATAGCTTCTTGGATCGTAACAATACCCGTAGCAGCATTTCTTTCTGCTATTTTTACGCTAATCTTAATTTAATTCTTTATTATCAAAGCAGAGGCCTACGATTACTTTATAAGGGATGTTTACCACTTAGATTCCATGCCCTACATTAGAGATTTCTTGACCATAATTGCAAAGTCGCCCTTTGGTCCTTTAAAACAGCACTCAGAAAAAGTTAAGGGAGCAGTAATTTTAACTGAGGAACTAGTAGATGCATTCTGCAACAATGATAGAAGAAAACTCCAAGAACTTACTGATAGAATCTCATCGATAGAAGAAGAAGCAGATGCTATAAAAAGAGGAATTAAGGACCATATACCAAAGACTACCTTCTTGCCGGTAGACAGAGGAGATATATTAGCGTGGGTAGACTCTCAGGATGATGTCGCGAACGCTGCGGAAGACGCTGCCAAACTCATGACCATATTACCAGCGGAGGAATTACCTGGACTTTTCAAAGATTCTTTGAAAAGACTAACAAAAAAGAGTATTGAGGCTGTAATTATTCTTGATAATTTAAACATAGAGGTTGAAAAAGAATTAGAATCCATCTTAAGGAGGAAAGATTCGAAGATTTATGACCTGATATTAGAAATAAACAGAAAAGAAGGAGAATCCGACGAAATCCAGAAGGAAGCCTTGAAAAATTTATTTGACTATAAAGACAAGTTGGACCCAATTAACGTAGTTTATACCAATAAGATTGCCGAGCAGATAGGGGAGATAGCCAATAAGGCTGAGGAAACGGCTGAAAGGATTAGAACAGTGGTTTCAAGGAAGAAGTAGAATCTTATCTGTTAAGATTGATAAGCCGAAAAATTTTTTTTAAGTTGGTACAAACTTATCCATGAGCCGCCATAGTGTAGTCCGGCCAATCATGTGGGCCTCTCGAGCCCACGACCCGGGTTCAAATCCCGGTGGCGGCACATTAATTTTAAATTCGAAATCATATAGCCTTTTTTTCTCTTCATGAAAAAGATTTAATTCAAATTCTATCTAACTCATCCGTCCAGTGGAGTCTATCTTCGTATATCAATGGAGCTATTTTTGAAGTCATTATTTCTTTTAATGCTTCTTTTTTTGTGTTAAATCTTGCTTTATTTCCAATTAAATAAAATCTATTTTTTTGATTGATATAAGGGTAAAAAAACGAACCTATACCTAAGAAATTAGAAGTTTGAACCTCTAAATTTACCTCATCTCCCAGATCTTCGATCTCATAAATAAATGATATATTAAAACTGGGATTTTGCATCAAATAATATTCAGAGTTTCCTAACACTAGATAATCCCTTCCATAAATAGAGGATAAACGTGCTAGTTCTATGGCTTTTCCTATGGAAAATCCTATGCTCAATAATCTAGAGAAGTTATAACCAATCTTCAACGCCTCCTCGTTGCATACTCTGAACAAAGTAACTATTCCAGCGACAGATCCCTTTTTGATAAGATCTTCTCCTTCTTCGTAACTTTTACATGCATTTAGAAAAAAAGCAGGTGTATTGTTACTTTCAATCTCTCTAACCCTCAAAGATCCGTCGTTGCATACAAATCCATTATCACAGTGACCTATGTAATGTACGAGATCAAATCCTCTTGCAAAGAGATCTGAAAGTTCTTCTTTACTTAAAAACTCAAAAATCTTTGTTTTTAAGGGTATATCCTTTCTAATCTTATATATGTCTTTTACTGACTCCTTTTCTTCTACCATTTTTGCATCATTCAATACTAAGCCTATTTCTATTTTTTTCTTTTCTTTACCATTGTATTTTAATTGATTAAAAAATGCTTCTTCATTTGATTTTGTGGAGTCAATTGCGACTTCGTCAGATACCCAAAGGTGATTTTGAGATTCTTTTAGGAATGGTCTTCCAATAATCTTATCGTTAGCATTATCGAATAAATTTCCTCTAAAAAATTCTTGCAAGGACAGTTTTATTATTTCTCTCTCAGATATAGGTTCATATTTTGGCAAGTATATCAAAGAGAGATTATTTAATAGGAAAGGCAATGATTTCAGACTCTGAAATTGAGGCTTTACATAGGAAGATAGGTGCCATTTCGGCATATGGTCTTTTAACTTTTCATCTGAAATATTTAAGTAGATAGGTAGTTGTCTCCTAATGTTTCTGTAATACAATTCATTAATGTCTAATTCTAGGTCTTTTACAACTTTTAACTCCTTTAAATTTAGTTTATATAATCCTGCGCTTCTCACAAGACAATCTAAGAAGAATATCTTTTGCAATATCCAATTAACTTCGTCCTCGAAATTAGGAAGTTTAGGAAAGTAATGTTCAAAGCCATTCGAAACAATCTTTGGCTCACCAAATCTTATATCAGCTATCAAGTAATATGCTAGAGGCGCGACCGTATACAGGTATTCTAATTTTTCCGGTACACATATCTCGACATCTGAGGAAAATTTTTTCAAATTATCTGGTACTTCAAAATGATCAGAGATTTCTATCAATGGAGGATGCCCTCTCAGAGTGGGATAACTTCTCTCGCAAGTATCTGTCTTCATAGAAGAAGAAAGGAGAGATATTGCATTTGCAATATCTCCCAGATCTCTGGTTACTTTTATCGTAAATTCAGGCCTTTTATGATAGGATCTCACGCCGAATATTATCTCTGTTTCTTTATCGAACTCTAAGGAGATATCTGCAGATCCATTACACTTTATTTTTATTGTTGAATCTATAAATGCATATATCTTTACATGGGAATCGATTTCAATTATGTATTTGTCTCTGGGCAGGATAAATGAAGCGTTATTTTCTATCTGTCTTACAATCTCGTAAGAATCGTAATTTCTTATGAATGTCAAAAAGTTTTCATACTTTATTTTTTTACACAAACCCGAAAAAGTAATGTCGACCGGGTATTTGAAATCAAACTGCTTCTCAGTGAATTCGAATTCTTTGCAATGAATGGTAGTAAATTTTCTTTCTATTGTATCATAAATATTAAGTCCCTCACCATCATATCCAATGTGAAATGTCATACAAAGCCCCTACCCCCGAGTGGTGAAGTTAATTTTGAATATTCAAGTATTTATTGTTTTTTGCAAATTTATGAAAATTTTGGATTAACCTCTTAAAATCTTCCATGGTATTTATGTTAAGAAAAGTTTTTAACCCGGGATCAATATCGGCTATTTCGTTTACAGAGATGTATTTGACCTTAGATAAATTAGATATAGGTACTATAATTCTCTTAAAACCACTATTTACGGCTTTTTCCGCTTCGATTAACATCTTATCACGTTTATAAACCGCGTGTAGCGGCTCTACCCTATCGTCATCCCATTTTGGAATGATAGCATCATATCCTTTCACATTCTTGAATAAATATTCAACAACATTTTTGTTTACAAAAGGCATATCGCATGCAAGAACAATCGAGTAGTCTGATTCTGTATTTTTTAGTCCTGACAGTATACCTGCAACAGGTCCGAAGTTTTTTACACTATCTGCAACGATCTTTATATTTCCTAATTCCTTCTCAAAAACTTTTTTTTCTTCTTCATCACTGACTGATACAATTATTTCATTGACGACTTGTTCTATGTTGTCTATAATAATTTGTATTAACGTTCTGTCCCCTATCTTTAAAAAAGCCTTATTTAGAAAATTTAATCTCGATCCCTTACCCCCAGCCAAAATTATGGCGGATCTCATAATTTTAAGGTAACCGAAACTACTTATATTAACTTTTACTCGACATCAAAAAAATAAGGATGAAGAAGATTGTTATAATCGCTTTACTGCCAATTTTATATCTTCGAGTTTTACAGTTTTTCTACCAGCATGACTAGCTAGGCCAATAGCCTCAGAGGCTATTTTAACTCCGTACTCTTCTATTAACTCTGCTAGCGCCTCTTTTGCATCTTCACTTACCCTTTCTGCACCCGTTCTTCTAATTATTCTGTCAATGGGCGCAAGTGGCAACTCGACCATAGATACTTCACCCCCATCCTAACTCCTGAGAATCTGAGCGATTTCAACTTTTAGAGGGTGATATCCTACTATATAAGTTTTTGGAAAAAGTAAAAATCAGTAGAGTTTTGTATTTTTGTGTAGGATCACATGTATCCAAAGAATTGAATAATCTTGATCGAATTAGAAAGATAAATATAGATCAAAGAAAGGAGTTATATCATGGGAAAGTACCTCTACGTAAGGACAAATGAGAATGGAAAGATCACGGTTGAAGAAGAAATCCTTCTCGAGGCTATCGATGAGAACGGAGTTATTCAAGAAGATGCAATCATTGAGATTATGAATAGAGAACATGAAAGATATCTTATCAAATCTTGTGAAAAATTCTCATTTGAGTATCCTGGAATTTATACTGTTAGACCGCTTTTAGAGGGATTTAAGGGCGAAATTTCAATGATTAGTGTAATATCAGATGTTAAAATAACGATTAACCCAGAAAGACCCACTCTGTCCACCCCAGTAAAAATAGCGATCAAATCAACAAACGATAAGCCAATAAAAGCCGCAGATATAAAGATTAAAGGAAAAAAACTCTCGATCACTAAGAAAACAAATATATACGGAGAAGTAATATTAAAGAAAGCATCACTAAAGCCCGGAGATTATTCTGTGATTTTTGAGGGTACAGATCACATAAAAAGTTCTAAAACCAAGTTTTCATTACACCCTCTGGAAAGAATATCAATTTCTATCAAAGGAAATCAACTTACGATAAGAGACCAGTTTGGAAATCCTATACCGGGAGTAGTATTCCTGTTAGATCTCATCGAAAACGATTACACTAGATTGAAGGTATATGATAAAACTGAAATCGAAACCGAAAATCCTCTGATAGTTTGCGCGGGCACAAAGGTGTTGGATGAGGTAAAATCTTTCTGTATATTTGTATTTAAGAAAAAACCTTTCGATTTATACGAGGCATTAAATCTAATAGATAAAGAAACACTACATGCAATCGTAAGGATACTTTCTGAAGATATTAGGTATGAATTAAAAGAATTTGAGGACTGGGGAGAGTTAGATTATGATAAGTCCTTTTTTATAAAAGCGGCCATATGCGAACTACAAGAACGCATCGATCCATTATACGAGTACGATGAAGAACTCTTTAGAATAATAGCCAAGAATTACGGGGATTTGTCACCAAAAGATATTGTTAAACGGTTGTTTGACAAATTAAAAGTCTTGATCGACTCCACTTGAAATATCCATCAGTCTCTCTATGATTTGTTTTTCTTTGGGGTATCTCAGTATTAATCTTCTCTTGGGTCTGTACTCCTCAATGTTTGTTACTACTATATTTGAATCAGTCTCTTCTTCAATAATACTTTCGATGTGATCTCTCATCTCGTCTAGGGTTATCTCCTTGACCTCTTTGATACATTTTAATAGTTTATCCACTGTCTTTTCTATTTTTTGAGATTTCAAAGCCTCCATTTGGCTCTGATAAGTTCTATACTCAATTTCATCTGCTGAATGAATTCCTAAATCGATGAATATGTCTGTAGAATCATGAATTTTGGTAACAACATCCTTTTTTGGAAACCAATCTAGTACTTTTAACTTTATTCCGCTTCTTAATCTTATTATCTGCCCCCTCGCGAAAACTTTGCCCTCAAGAAACCCATGATAATCTTCTAGAAGATTTTCGAGACTCGATTCATTTTTTGCTACTTCTATAACTGAGTCTAAGAGTATTCGAACGTGAAATATACTTGCTATTGGAGCTTCTTCTCTAAGAAGCGATATCTTAACATCTTTTGTGAAAGGAGATAGGCTTTGAAATACGTCAAAATTGGTTGATCCTGTACCTGCTTCTACTTTTTCGATACATATTCTAACGACAGCGGATTTGTTTTGTCCTGTTAATAAGATCAGATCCCCATCTACGAGATTCAGGTTCTTTGCATCCTCATCGGATATGTACAGAATATCTTCTTCGATCGAATCGTCTACTTCAAGATTCAATCCACTTACCTTCCTTTCGGTTCCATTCCTAATAATCTTCCTATCACATCTACTGCCTCATGGAAGAAAATTATTAAGAACAAGGCAAATCCTAAAGCTATTCTACTGATAATGGTTGAAAGATAATCTAAAACCGGAGTTATAACCTCTTTTTTAACAATTTTCCTCCTGGTTTCCAATCTCTTAATTATTTTAGTCACTTTTAATTTTGTTACGGCTATTTCTTCAAATAACTCATTTAGTTCTATTCCTGTGGGGGCGAAATAATATTTGCCTTTGGGAGATACGTCTGCGACAAACTTGAGAGTCTCCTCATCTGCCTCTTCTCCATATCCAACTGAATATATGTTAATACCCATCATACCTGCTTTTTTAGAAGTTAGGTATGGATCAGATCCGAAATTGTATCGTCCATCTGTAAATAGAACGATTACTTTTTTATCGTTTTTACCCCTTACGAGTATATTCGTTGATTTTTCAATTGCATCACCTATGGCCGTAAAGTTTAATTCTGGCTCTATTTGATTAATTTTTTCTTTTATCTTTGTTTTGTTATTTGTTAAATCAACCAAAACGGTAGCATTTTTTCCAAAGATAACAACGCCCAAAGTTACGTTCTTTCCAGTAAGATCGACTAAAGAGTTTGCAGCAGTCTTAGCGTAGTACATTTTGGTCTTATTTGCTACATCAGGCCAGCGCATGGAGCCAGACGCATCTACAATTATCACTACATCACTAGGTTCGAAGATAGAAATGGTGACGTTCACAGGCACCAGTACTTCTACGGTTTCGTTTACGTAGGTTATCTTTTCTTTCAATTCTACATCTGCCGCAAGGAATAAACTGCCTAAAAGTACCAAAAATATAATTCCAAACGCTATAATCTTTTGTACATCCATAAAATCACCTTGTCATTAACTCTATGAATAATGAACCACCTATTAATACCATCAATAGATTTACGAATGTTAATAACTTTAAAATTAATAATAGAGTGCCTTCTGCCACTGGAAACGCTATTACTCCTAAGAAGAAGTCTATGGCGACGAAAGCAGAGCCTAAGAAGTACCAACCCTTTCTTGCTCCATATCTGAAAAAAGGCTCAATAATTCTTATTACTTGCATTCTTTTTACATAGACACCAAACAAAATGCCAAATCCCGCTATGAATGGTACCGCTGAGCCAAAAACAGCTATTAATCCTGCCAGTTTTGAACTTGTTAACCCAAATTTATCGACTGCAAGAGAAGCAATCGCCAACTCCAATATCGCAAGCGATATTAACCAAATCCCAAATATTCCTATCAAATTCCTCTCATACTTACGAATATACTCTCTCATTCAATCACCTCTAGCCAAAACAAGGGTATCTCCATCAGATATTTCACAATCGCCAATCTTCTTCTCATGAAGCAGTTTTTTTTGTCCCTTGTAAAGTGTATATTTCTGACTTGCAGAAAGATCTAATGTACTTTTTACGACATTTATAACGTCTTTAACTTTGTTTCTCGGATCTAATTCGAGTTGAACCTCCATACCCTCGCTAATTGCTACAACAGATACACGCAAAATATCTTCGACGAGTTTCATGAATTTAGGAGGGTGTATTTTCTTGGCAACGCTCTTCAATTTATCGTCTTTACCCATAAAAGCGTATCTAACTTGGACTGGACCAATTTGGACTGAATTTTCACCGTAGATTTGGACGTTAGTTTCTAATATCCTAGTTTCCTTGGGGTCTATCCTCTTTAAATTCCACTGCTGTGACATTCCAACGTCTTTTTGTAGAGGCGTGTTTAGCTTAATCTTAACATTTTTAGCAGACAGTTTACCTTCGTTGGAGAGGAGCACCTTCACCGGTAAGTTCCCAAGACTGTCGATCTTTCCTAATTCAAATTTTACATCTAATTTCGGTCTCCAATTGCTAATAATTTTCCTCTTATGAAGGTATATTCTTCTAACAACGCCTTCCGCCTCATTTCCTGTTTCAAGGGTGAATTTAAGTCTTTTTCTTATTTTATTTGCCGACCATTCCATTTCTATGATCGAGTTTTCTGCCCATGCAGTACAAACGCTCTCATAAGGTATCTTAGCCTTCAAACCTGGGGAGGAAAAGTGTAAGTACTCCTCCATTAACTCAAGGTGACCGTTTACTTTTCCAATATTTGAGTACAAAAAGGATGGAATCCTTTTTGATGAAATTTTCCAGCTTTTAAGCTTTCCAGTTTTCTTTTCTAATATTTCATCGCTCAGTTTTATTAATTCTTTCTCTGAGATATCGTCTACTTGAAATAAAAATCTTTTAACATGATTATTTGAATCAACAGCATCTATGTCGAGGTTTTTCCCATCTACGTCCATGAATAATATCCCTTCAAAAAGTATCTTTGTCTTAATGGTAGGGGAATTGAAGAATAAACAATCTTCTTTTATTTCCAATCTACCGTTTATCTTCCCAATTCCAACCTGGAGACTACCAGAATAACTCTTCAATTTACCCCCTCTGTCGAATAAAAATCTAGTGGAACATAATCCGTTCTAATTTTCCTTATTTTTGACGTCTTATTCATAATATCGAACACATCCACAAGCCAGATGATAATTAAGACACCGCCAAATATCTGTACATTCTGTAATGCAAGTATTGTGGGCTTCAATAACATCAGAAGTCCACCAGCTTCAGAAATTAATGCTGGGATGCCCCATTTGTAAGAACCATTATAGTCTTTTATGTAGAGATATGCTAGGGGCGGGATTAGAGAGCAGATAAAGCTTATGATAGGATGGGGACCAACTCCTCTGTGCCTTGTTGCAAGTTTCCAGTACTGCCTGTATTCATCGAATATTTCTGCTGGGGGATCTTTTGGTAGTACTTTCTTCTCTGGTAGCAGCTCTTCAGGCTCTTCTAACTCAAGGCATTGGTCGCAGTACATAATACCATCTGAAACTATCCCGCATAGTTCGCAAACGTAGGCGTTACACTCACTACATTCAGCGAGGGCATCCTTCTCTGGGTGTTGAGAGCACTTCACCACATCACCTAAACCTATCTAATTTATTTCTCTTTATATTTAATAATGATTCTATGAAACGTATTGTAGTATTAGGAGCACTTTTTTTCTCGCAACCGTATGATAAATGCCCTTAGTACTTACCCTTATTTTATCCCAACAAAAATATGAAGGTTCTCTATACCTTTTTTCATCGTCAAATGTAATTCTTTGAATATTTGAAAGAGACACTTGTTCTGATAACAGGCTTCTTTTCGACATATCAAAATAGAAAATTTAATATTTTTTATAGAATTAAGGTGTAAAACAGGTGAAAAACATTAGGTATTTTGGATATCACTGGATAATGCTATCTCTCGCCTTTCTCGTGGCTTTCTCACTTCATCTTCTGTTATTCTCTTATTCTCCCTTAATAACGCCTATAATGGAAGAAATGAATCTTACAAACACCCAAGCAGGAATTATTTTCTCATTTTGTATCTTAACCCTGATAGTTTTCAGGATACCTTGGGGTTTGGTGAGCGACAGCATCGGGTATTTGAAGACATTTAAAATCTCACTCTTTATAATAGCCGCTACTGCCATCCTTAGAGGATTTTCTTATAACTACACTACTCTACTCATAGCACAAGTCCTCTTAGGATTCGGTCTTGCCTCAATTATACCTTGTCTCCCTAAGATCGTGAAAGAGTGGATCTATGATGAACAAATAGGATTCTCTACAGGAGTTTATGTATCTGGCTTTGCTTTGGGAAATATGACTGGACTTGGCCTAACTCCCTATCTTCTTGAAATAACCGGATCTTGGAGACAAACTTTTAAACTTTACGGCATATTCGCTCTTCTTTTAGCCCTATTGTGGTGGATTTTAGGAAAATCAAAAAAAAGTCAAAAAAATGATTTGGAATACAAGGAAAGATTGAGTTTCAAGGAAATTATTAAATTAAGGGAAGTCTGGATCCTTCTGGGTTTGGTGCTCTGTTCAATGGGCTGCTACGATACCTTGGCGACTTGGCTTCCCCACGTACTTAGGCTTAGAGGTTTTGTCCCTGGTAAGGCCGGACTTATTGCATCTCTTTTATCTCTCGGCTTTTTTCTAGCTGGTCCTGTCACAGGGTTTCTATCGGATAGATTCAGGGCTCGTAAGCCTTTTATTTTTACTTTTGGCCTAATAATCGGACCTATCATCCTTGGCATTGCGTATTTAGAGGGCCTCTTATTGTTTGTTTGCATATTTCTCGCTGGGTTTTTGTCTATAGGGGTCTTTACTATGGCGATGGCGATTCCAACCGAGTCTGAAATGCTCGCAGAATCAGTGGGAGGTGTAGTTGGATTTATCTCTGCTTTAGGAAATGTAGGACCTTTTGTAATGCCAATTCTATTCGGATATTTCATTGATATAACCAAAACCTTCGCGATATCCATCTTAATGGTGAGTTTGGTAGGTGAAACGATGGTTGTCTTGGGAATGTTACTAAATAAAGATTTGAAGACCGTGCTATGAATTATCAAGCAAATTTTAAATAGCGTAACGTAAAATTCGGTGATAGAATGATCGAAATAGCAAGTCAACTCGGAGTTTGGAAAGGTGGTCAGCGGGGCTTTACACCGCTTCTGCTAGGGCTTACACTCAAGGAATTCTGCTTCTATTGGCCTTGGCACGTGTAAAAGCACGACTTATACCTCTAAGACTTCCATTTTTTAATCTTAAAATTTTTGAGGGGTGTTATTGTGAGTCAGATTGGAAAAGCAATTAGAATTGAAAGAATAATGAATAGAGAAACCGGAAAGACGATAATCGTACCCATGGATCACGGGACCTCGGTTGGCCCTATAAAAGGACTGATCGACATGGCAGAAACAGTAGATAAGGTCGCTGAGGGTGGAGCGAATGCTGTAGTTGGTCATAGAGGATTACCCATGTACGGACATAGGAAATATGGAAGGGACATAGGTTTGGTACTGCATCTTTCTGCAAGTACTCGCTTGAGTCCGGATCCAAATCATAAAGTGCTGGTAATGAGCGTCGAAGATGCAATCAGATTAGGTGCGGACGCTGTAAGCGTGCACATAAACATAGGGGCAAATGATGAGAACGAGATGCTTAGAACGTTGGGGTACGTATCAGGCAAATGCGCAGAGTGGGGAATGCCCTTGTTGGCTATGATGTATCCCAGAGGAGAGAAGATAGGATCAGAGCATGACGTAGAGGTCGTAAAGTTGGCTGCTCGAGTAGGAGCGGAGTTAGGCGCGGATATAATAAAAACAAATTATACAGGAGAAATTGATAGTTTCAAAGAGGTTATAAAAGGCTGCCCCGCTCCAGTAGTAATAGCAGGTGGCCAAAAGATGAATACAGAAAGAGATATTTTACAGATACTTTGGGAATCCATCCAAGCGGGTGGAGCAGGCGCATCAATAGGAAGAAACGTCTTTCAGGCTAAAGATCCGACAAAAATGGTTAGAGCTATGGCAAAGATAGTTCACGAGGGCTACGAAGTTGATGAGGCAATGAAAGTACTCCAGCCTTAACTTTATATTTTTAGAGCATCCAAAAAACCATTTATACAGTCCTTAATGGATCTTAATAGTGGATAGTTGATTTTGACAGGGACTTTGAGTTTTTCGAGTCTTGAAACTCGAAAGTACATCGGAGGATGAGGATCGAAACCAATCCACTCCCGGATCCTATGAGACGGTATCCTTTCATACTGGAGCCTTCGATACCCTATTTTTCTTAGGGCATTTGCCATCACATCGGGCTGACCAATTTTCATTGCAGATTCAAGATCAGACCTTGCCTCAAGAAATTTACCGACGAAGAATATAGAACTGAAAACAAAAAACAAGTAAATTAATGGAAACACGATTATGAAGGGAAATAGTATGTAAAACCTTAGGAGAAATTCGGTCCCGAAGAGTCCAAAAAGGATGAGAGGGTCTCTACCCTTCAAATGACTGAGTTCATGACCTACGACATTTAAAAGCTCTGGTTCGTCGAGTTGAGCCATTATGCCAGTAGTAATCATAACCACTCCATGGTTAGGACCCGGTCCTATTGCCGCTGCATTAGGGATCAAAGTATCTAGCACCACTATTTTTGGTAGAGAAAGATTGAATTTCTCAGCTGCTGTTTTTACTATCCCATAGAGGTTGATCTTTTTGATAGTAAAATTTTCCTCTGTACATGAGACCCCATATTCTGAAAATATCTTTTTTGCTGCTTGACATTCAATTTCGTCTCCAATTGCGATAGTGTTTTGGAAAATTTTTTGTCTAATGTCAATTAGGATGTTTTCTTTTTTCTGTAAGGCTTTATAATCTTCGACAGGAAGATGATATTGAAGAATATGAAGTTCTGGATTGTCTGGGGTAATGGTCCAATCTCCCATTCTTCCTACGAGTTTGTCAGAGACCAATATAATGCTAAACTGAAAACCTATTATTAGAATAGGTGCGAAAAATATGATACCAAGAATTGCAGTAATCCAATACACTGTAAAGCTTACTAAGACGAATACAAGTATGAGGATGAGCATATTTCCGAAAAAAAATTTGGTCAAAAAAGTATGTCTCTTTTGTCTTCTGCGCGTAGGAAGCAAACTTTTATCTGGCGCGTATGTAAAGTATAGACTTGTTTTTCTTATCTGCTCTTCAAACAACTCGACGTAAATTATTATATCTTCTCTAATTCTATTTAGAAACTCATCTGGTATTTCTGGATCACTCGAATGCATTTCTACAAGAATAGGTTGCCCAGCATAAATTGTAACGTCCACCCAACCCTCGATCTTCTCAGAAAAAGATCTGAAATCAAGAGCATGGACGCCATTGACATATCGGTGGACTATATTGGTGATATTTCTCTCAGGACGTAGATAGTATCTGGCGATGAATCTGAGAAAATCATTAAAGTGAGTTGAAGTGAAGTCTACCGTGAATTTAACTTCCACACATTAACCTCCATGAGCATCTTCCTAATACATATTTAAATTTATGTCGATAATTTGTAAGTGAAGAAGATGGAAGAGAACTACCTCAAAGAATTTGAGAACTGCAAACTCTGCGAATGGAGGTGTGGTGTAAACAGGCCGGAGGGAGAGTTAGGTGTTTGTCGCATGTCTATTCCAAAAGTGGCTTCTTGCCAGTTACATCCCGCTCCTCCGGAGAGTTATACAATCTTCTTAACGGGATGTAATTTCCGGTGTTTAAATTGTCAGAATCACCATATAGCACATCTTCCAGACCAGTTGTACTTTCCTTCTGGATTTATCAGACCGGAAATCCTTGCGAGAGAATCCTTAGACATGATAAACTCTATACCGGGCAGATCTATTGGAGCTGATAGAATATTCTTTTCAGGGGGGGAACCTACCATTCATCTTCCTTATGTCGAAAAGATAGTGAATTTAGCCAGAGAGATGGATCCGAAGACTAAGGTTAACTTCGATACAAATGGTTTTTTGACAAAAAAATCACTTAATAGAGTCATTGAGTTTACAACCAGCATTACTTTTGATATTAAGGCCTATAACGATGAAGTCCATAGATCAGTAACTGGCGCTCCCGTTAAGCCTGTTCTCAGGAATGCAAAGTTAGTAGGCGAAAGAGCGAAAGAAAAACTTTGGGAGTACCGTATACTTGTAATCCCAGAAATTGTAGATTTGGAAGAAGTAAGAGCACTTTGTGAATTTATCGCATCCATTGACTCCTCGCTTCCTGTTTCTTTTTTGGCTTTTAGACCCAATTTTGTGCTTGATAAACATTATGGTGCACCTCAAAGTTTGATGGATGCTATAATGATGGAAGCTGAAAATATAGGTCTTGAGAACTTCCATTGGTCTGGAAGAACCAACATAGGGGGATACGATACTTCGACCATATTGAGCAAAAAAATAAAACTGAGGAACGAATATACATCCGATTCTGCACGAACAGCAGGAGCCTTTGCCCTATCGGTTGGATGCTCTACTCATCCAAGAAATTGTAAAATCTGCTCCTCGAAACATGTTTGTCCGATAAAGGGGTATCAGTCTATAAGATATGTTTAAATATTGACAGAATAGGTGAAAAGCGCTTTTATTGCACTAAATATGACTTATAACATTAAACTTATATGTTATAACGGGAATTTATAACTTTTTTATTGGCTCGAAAAGAGGCGAAAAAGTTAGAGACTATTTAACAGGCGATTATGACATAATAACTTTAACGACAACTCTCGCAGAGTTAAAAGAATACTCAATGAGACATAATAGAGATTTCAATGAGGTATTACCCTTAATTTACGGAATTTCAGACACAAAAGAAATAACCGCTGAAATTGGAATCGAAGCAGGAAAAATAAACTATGAGAGAAATAAGATTATTAAAGGCCGGGGTATGATGGATTCTTTCGTTCTTGCTGCCTCAAATATAATGAAGGCAAAGATCCTAACTGGAGATGCCCATTTCAGAGATCTTGGGAATGTAATTCTTATTTGAGAATCACAATCTCAATTGCGGTTGCTTGGACAGGATATGATTCCATGACGGGTCCTATGAATCGCGCTTGCACCCGCTGTCCGATCTTTAGAGAATTGAATGTCACTAGACGGCGATCTTGTCCTTTCTGTTCATAGATGTAAGTTTTGTCCGTAATTTTGACGGATGCTTTGTCAAATTTCGTATCCTCCTCTACTACTCCCTCGATAAGCACATGGCCAATTACACCCATTTCTCTGCTCTGAGCATCCGCTAGGCGGATGTTAGTGATATCACCTCTGATATCTACCTCCCCAGTTTGTATCCCAGAATTTCCGGGATAAGGTTTCCCAGTATCTGGACCCTCAGCGACGCAACCGCTGAATAAAAACAATGTAATTATAAGAAAAATGCCGTACCATTTAATCATACCATTCAACCCAGACAAGAAAAAATAACTCTTTTTTATATATTTTCATATCATAATTCGTTATTTATGAGGAGCCGGGAAGCGTGATTGTTGGGCAAAGAGGTAGGCAGGAAATTAGGAGGTAGAGAGCATTTACATTCCCCAGCTCCCAAAGTTTTTATAAATATATATCTAGAAATATGTTTTCCAGAATTAGACCTTTTCTATCCCAAATTAGTTCCAAATTGTTAAAAAATTGCTCATTTACCACGTATCTATTTTGACCCCTTGATTTCAACTGGAAATGGATATTGAAGATGAATATTGACGATACGGAAGATTTTAAGTAGAGTTTGAATAACTCCCTTATTAAATCGTTTGATATACATTCACAACAGTAGAAGCATGAAATGAGGTGCCTGCTAAGAAAGATGGGTTGTTGCCGAGT
>CAYFZR010000067.1:0-26340 GCA_964347835.1 uncultured archaeon | reverse complement strand
CCGAGAAAATACGGGGAGAGCGAAGACTAATCTCGATTGTGAAGCCATGGTAAAAAAGTGTTGTATTTTTATTTACAATAATATTTACTATATTCGAAAAATATTTTAATAAAGGCAGTTGTAGAATGATTTGAGTCCTTTTGGAGGTATGATTTGTGGAAAAAGAAATACAAGAAAGAATTTATGAGGAAATAAAAAACTCCATAGGTGAGAAAAAAGTAAGGAAGGATCCAGTTGAGTTATATTGTTATTCATTCGATGCTTCAATTTATAGGGGCAATCCTGATATCGTCGTAAGACCCTCAAGTACTTATGAGGTATCCGAGGTTGTTAAGATAGCAAATAAATATAAGGTTCCGATAGTTCCCAGAGGTGCAGGAACAGGGTTAACAGGAGGTGCCTGCGCTCTTTATGGAGGAGTAGTTTTAGATCTCATGGGAATGAATCGAATTAAAGAGATAAACATAGAAAATCAATATGCTGTAGTGGGACCCGGAATAATTTATGATGATCTTAACGCCGAATTGTCAAAGTATGGTTTTTTCTTTCCTCCTGCTCCTGGTAGCGGAAGTGCCTGCTCAGTAGGAGGGATGGTTGCAAATAATGCTAGCGGAATGAAGGCTGTGAAGTACGGGACTACAAGAAATTACGTTTTAAAGTTAGAATTGGTAATGCCTGACGGACAGATAACCGAGACCGGATCTCTTTCTTCAAAGAGTTCTACAGGATATTCTCTAAAAGACCTCTTTGTTGGATCTGAGGGAACCCTTGGCGTTATAACAGAGATTACGCTGAGAATCAAGCCAATTCCCGCACATTCCTCAGCATTGGTTGTTTCCTTTGCAGGTGTAAGAGAAGCTGGAAAGGCAGCATCGGAAATATTGAAGGCTGGAATCGTTCCGGCTGGAATGGAAATTTTAAGTGAGGTATGTATTGAAGCAGTTAAAAACGTTAAAAAACTCGAGTTTCCAGAAGGAAAGGCGATTTTATTCATTGAGATGGATGGAGATGACGTATGCGTCAAAAATGATACTGAAAAGATAATTAAGGTTTGTAAAGAAAACAATGCCTTGTTTATCCAGCACTCTGAAGACAAAGACGAAATAAAGCGAATGATGGCTGGTAGAAAGGCTCTTAGTCCTTCTCTATTCAACTACGATGCACGCTTAAATCCCGTATTCTTAGCAGAAGATATCGGAGTCCCTATCTCAAATATTCCCGACGCAATCGAAGAGATCGGAAACATAGCCTCCAAGTACGGATTGGTTATTGCAGTATTCGGACACATAGGAGATGGTAATCTCCATCCAAGAATGCTGATCGATGTGAAAGATGAAGAAACTTGGAAGAAGGCTGACAAAGCTGCTGAAGAGATATACAAGGTAGCAAAAAAATACGGGGGAACAATAGCAGGAGAGCACGGTGTTGGAATTACTAGGGCTCAGTTCTTAGGGTTAGAACACGGCGATAGCATAGAAATAATGAGAAAAATAAAGAGGGCATTAGATCCGAATAACATAATGAATCCGGGGTTGCTTTTTGATTATAAAGAAACTCAGTTAGATCATTTAAGATATAGGGAGACAGTCTGATGATAGACTACAGAGACAGAATTATAAAATGTGCATTGTGCGGAGATTGTAACGCACAATGCGTAGTTCTAAGAGAGATCGGTTGGATGTCAAGTGGTCCTAAGGGCAAGATGTTAATGTCTGGGCTCGCTTTAGAAGGTAAGGTAGAAAAAGGTCTCGAAAATTTGTATTTATGCACAACCTGCGCGAAATGTGAACCTACTTGTAATGTAGGGCTAGAGATCGTGGAGATCATAGAAAATGCCAGAAAAAAACTCGTTGAAGCAGGAATTACAAAATTGCCCCACGAAAAAATGGCAGATTCTGTCCTAAAATATGGAAATCCCTACGGAGAAGAAGAAAAGATAAAATTAGATCCGAGGCTTGTAGAGAAAGAAAATGCAGAATATGTTTTGTTTCCTGGATGTACGGCTAAATATAGAGTAAATGAACTAATTTCATCATCAGTAGATATATTTGATAAAATGGGTTTAAATTATGTAGTTTTCGACGAAAATTACTGTTGCGGAAGCCCGCTATTTAGAACTGGTTTTGAGGGCGGTTTTGAGGAAAAAGCAGAATTATTCGTGGAACGACTAAATAAAAAAGGCGATAAAGTAGTAACATCATGCCCTGGTTGCTACAGAACCATTAAAACTGACTACAGTGAAAAATACGGGTATGATCTTGATATCCAACATATATCTGTTTTCTTAAATGATAATTTGGATGAAATCGACCTATTACTTGAGAAAAATATGATTGCCACATACCACGACCCTTGTCATCTTGGTAGACATATGAAAGTCTATGAAGAGCCAAGAAATGTATTGGGAAAAGTTCAAAACCTAGAACTAGTTGAAATGGCTAATAATAGAGAAAACGCCTTTTGCTGTGGATCAGGCGGTGGTGTGCGAGCAGCTTTCGATGAATTAGCCTTCGAGATAGGTAAGAAGAGGATTGAAGAGGCAAGAGAAACAAATGCAAAATCAATAATCTCAACTTGCCCTTTCTGCAAGTTAATGTTTGAGGCTGTACAGGAAAATGATTTGGAAGTTTATGATCTCACCGAAGTCATTGCAAAATCTATAAAATAACAAATTAGAGGTAATAAGATGACTAAAGTACAGCTGAAATATGGAAAGAGCCAAATTGAAGTCGATATTCCAGAAAAAAATCTAATCGGTATTGTTGGACCCCAAGAGCTCCCTAAAGTAGTAAATGAAAGAAAAGAAATTCAAAATGCTATTAAGAATCCAATAAATTCCAAAGAACTCTCAGAAATCGTTAATCCTGGGAACAAAGTTGCAATCATTGTGAGTGACATAACTAGACCAAGCCCTTCTTCAAAGATACTCCCGCCCCTCATAGATGAATTACATTCTCTTGGTATACAAGACGAGGATATATCCATAATATTTGCTCTGGGAATTCACAGAAGCCATACTGAAGAGGAAAAGAAGAAACTGGTGGGTGAAGAGATATACAACAATTATCTCTGCATCGACCATGATCCCGACGACTGCGTGAACATGGGCACGACATCATACGGAACGAGTATGGATGTTTTTAAACTTGTTGCAGAAGCAGATGTAGTTATTTGCACAGGAAATATTGAGTTGCATTACTTCGCTGGATACAGTGGTGGAGCCAAAGCGATCATGCCGGGTGTAAGTTCCAGAGAGGCTGTGCAGAACAACCATAAGATGATGTTGCTGCCAGAGGCTCGCGCGGGAAACCTGAATAGTCCGGTAAGAAAAGATATGGACGAAGCCGGAGAGTTGCTCGGAATCGATTTCGTAGTAAACGTCGTACTAAACGAGAAAAAAGAAATAGTAAAGGCTGTCGCAGGAAAACCAATGGATGCTTATAAAACTGGTGCAGAGTATGTTGACAAAATGTATAAGGTTAAAATAGAAAAACCAGCCGACATCGTAATAACTTGTGCAGGAGGCTTTCCAAAGGACATTAATTTGTACCAGGCGCAAAAAGCATTAGAAAATGCAAAATATGCGGTAAAAGACGGGGGGTCCATTATACTGGTGGCAGAGTGTTCTGAAGGTCTTGGAGAAGAGGTATTTGAACAGTGGGTTATGGAAGCAAAAGATCCAGAAGATCTCATAAAAAAAATCGAAGAAAATTTCGTTTTAGGAGGACATAAGGCAGCGGCAATTGCTCTGGTAATGAGAAAAGCGGACTGTTTCCTAGTATCTGAGATGCCAGAAGATCTTGCAAAAAAGGTTTTCTTCATTCCTAAAAAAAATCTTCAGGATGCTTTTGAAGAAGCAATGAAAAAATACGGGGAAGACGCCAAGGTGCTTGTAATGCCTTACGGCGGATCGACCCTCCCTTTAGCTACTTAAGAGACCCCAAAATTTTAGATTATCCAATATAACTACGTTATAAAACTTAACGGTAGCAGAAAATAGAAAATTTGTGGGAAATTAAGATCTTTCTCTTCTTTTTTAGATCATCAGTACTTTGTCTTCTTTTGCCTTGGTTCGATCTTCGTATCCCTTCTGGAAGACTTCGAGGTTTAGCTCAGGTAGCTTGCCTTTTTGTGGTGCGCCTTCGTAGACTGCTGCTTCTGCTTCTTTCTTTGGAATCTTGACGATGTCGTTGCGCTTCTCCAGATCGGCCACGATTACGCCAAATGAATATGGGCCTTTCAAGATCGAGGCATATTGCTTGTAATTTGAAAAGTCATATAGAATTAGTCTAGGAGTAATGCCCGCGATTTTATAGGTTTTAAGTACCTCGAGCATCTCCTCTCTTGAGTAGTATCTGGGACCTTTTATGCTTGTCATCACCGCGATTGGCTCAATAACTCTGTAATCGCTTATTAGTGTGAGGTCTTTTGAATATGCCTTCTCTGGCTGCTCGCCCACCTCTGTAAACATGCGCCAGATCTCGGTCATTTCATAGGCATTCATGTAGTTGACCTCCTGTGCCACCGCGCCGTGGATCTCTTTCTCGCTTATCCAGATGTCGAGACACATTGGTCCTTCTGCTTGAGCTAAGCCTCTGCAGTGATATACCACTGAATAATATCCCGCCTTAATTGCTGCATCTGCAATTGTTCCTGCAAGGGTTAGATATCCAGAACCTCCAAGTGAGGGGTTTGTGATTACCAGATCTCGCTTCATCTCAATCATCTCCCTGCATATCTCTTTAAAACCTCGATGGACTTCTTTGGATGCTCGGTTACCATTGCCAGGTTTGGATCAGCACATGTTAGAGATTCGCAATCATAATACGCGCATGCGCCGCAGTTGAAGCAGCGACTCGGGTCATTCTCAAGCAGAGCTTGACAACGCAAACGCATTCCGCAGAGTCTGCACTTAAATGGAGGCATTTCTTTTAGCTTCTCCGGATTCTCTCTGGCAATTTTTTCTCTTTCTTTTTGATAGACTAAATCTTTGCAATCTTCTCTCTTGATAAATGTACCTAGCCTAACCCCCTCCCCGAAGATTTGGCGTCTCAGGTCTCGAGAGCATGTACCATCTGCAACTACCATGATTGCCTTATTCTTCAGATATTCCCCGATGAGTTTTTTGAAGACCTCTGCGTTCTCCTCATATCGATAGGGATTGATGAAGTAAACATCGAAGCCTATGGCTTTGCCCTCTATTTCGTACTCATTTATCAAGCCAATTTGTCCGCCGGTCATGCGAATTGCATAGTTGTCGTAGATTATATACATGCTCGGCGGGTCTTGCGCTGCGATCTTCATTCCATTTATATTGAAGTTGTATGCACCATCACCGCTTGCACAAACAACTATATAGTCATTCTCCGGTCCTCCGGACGAATATCTGGCGCCCAGTGCTGTCATTGGAGCCATACCCATGCAGTAGATTGCATCGACTATGCCATATTCATGCCATCCTTGAAGATTGCCACAACCTCTATCAGCTACGTAGATTAGTTTTAGTTTGGTCTTATTTTCTTTGTTATATCTCCTCAGGCCTTCTTTCAAGGCCATAGAAACCTTTGTAGCGCCGCATCCAGTGCAGTTTGCAACTGGTCTTTTAATTGTTCTCTCCTCAGGGTCAGGTATTACAACTGCTGCCATATTTTTTCACCTCTTTAGCTTGCGCCTGCCATTATATGGCCTGCGTATGAGAATCTCTCATACATTCTGGGCTCATATGGAATGCCCTTATTTCTAACCCTAACGTTGAATTCATTGGTATTTATGAAGTCAAGAGTTTCGAAGTACATCAATCTACTATAACCTTCTTCGAAGACATAGACTTCATCGATGGAGCTCTCCTCGAAGATCTGCTTGTATAGCTCGCTGGGTAAAGGCCATACTAAGTCGCTAGCAATCACTACTGGATTTTTATAAATCTCCTTGAATTCTCTTTCTTTCGCCTCATTGCTCCTTATGTAGTTGAAGTCCTCTCTGAAGGGACCATTAACGATGACCATCTTCGCTGGATTCTCGGAGTAGCGAATAACCTCGTTATTCAGGAACTCGAATTTCTCGGAGAACTTCTTTTTCATAAGTGGAATTATTTTTTCCCAGTGTCTCTTTTCCTTGGGTCTTATTTGAGGCCCGATCGTAACAAGATTATATGGGTCTGGAGTGAATCCCTTCTTCCTCTTATTGGCTGTTATATCTATCTCAAAATTTACATCAGCAGTAACCTCTCGATAGGATTGATTGTAGTTCTCAATAACTGCAAAAGCCACGCCCAGTTCCTCGCAAAGAATGTAAGCATTTCTCACCGTTACATGAGCATTAGCTGGATTGTGAACTTCAAAGGTTGGCATTCTAAAATGCCAGGCAAATAATACCTTATTGTCCTGCATTGTCTGCGATGCAGTGCCCTGACGGTCATCACCGCTTGCTATGCAAAGGCCACCCGGGTAGGGGATGATGTTCATCAGGGTTCTTGCAACATCAGCCGCTGTGTTGCCGCCAAGATGCTTAATTGAACACATAACCCTCGAGCCAACCGGAATCTCCTCGTTCGTCAAGAGATTTTTCTTTGCAAAAATTGTATCTCCATAGATAGTATCGTATTCCTCGGGAGTTATGTATTCACGGGGCTTTTTATCCCCCTTGCAAATTATATTGCCTAAGGCAAAAGATAGTGCATTGGGCTCGTTGGTCATCTCGCCCCACTTGGCAACAAGCTCATAGTCAGCTTCATCCAGAGCCTCGCCAAGTTTCTGTGTGAATGGATTATTCCTCGGAAATCCTGGTTTTTTCGCTAGAGATTCAAAGGTATTCTGCAGATCTGAAATAGGCGCCCCGGGGTATGCGCATGTAATTCGAACCCCTGCTTCAATGGCTCCTCTTGCAATTGCCTGGTTACCAGTGATTCCCATTCTTCCTAGATCGATTCTCAACGTTTCTACCATTTAAACACCTTTTGTATTATTATGTATTATTACAAATCGAACATCTAAAAGTGAGTATATAAAATTTAGGTCTGGACTTTTTATAAATGCTATTATCGGTTTATGTTTGTGAGCTATATACTTAATTTTTTTTGAGTAGATATGCTATAAATAATAAGAAAGAGGTAGAAACTATGTTTTTGGATTTGTTTATGGTGAGAATGGATTTAACTAAAAACAAAAAACTAAAATCTAAGTTATAATAACTAAAGTATCCCCAATATTGACTGTTTGGCCTTCCTCTACGCATACCTCCTTTACTGTACCTGCCATTAAACAGGAAATGTCGTTTTCCATTTTCATGGCGTCTATTACTACAACAACATCGCCGGTGTTTACGTTGTCTCCGCACTTTACATTAACACAAACCACGGTTCCTTGAATGGGCGCAGTTACCGCTCCGCCAACGGCGCTGGGTGGTTTCTCAGCGACAGGAACAGAGGGAGGTTCTGGAGTTATCGGAGTTTCCGGTGTTTCCTCTAGCCTCTCGATGGGCTTAACCTCTTCAACTAAAGGTTCAGTCTCCATTCGAGGAGTTTTTGGAAGTTCTTCAACCTTTACGACAAATTCATCTCCATTGATCTTTATTTTAAATTTTCTCATATCTATCCCTTTATTCCCCTTCCTTTGTAAGTTTTTGGAACCATCAACTCTTGTCTACCCTTTAAACGCCAGAAGAATCTTTTATCACTCCATTTCGTTGTGCTTCTTAGCGGAGGAATCATATTTTGTTCTCTCCCCCTTATCTTCCACCTTGATATCAATGGAATGGGGGGTAACTCTTCTTCGATTATCTCTTCCACTTCGACTACGTACGATTTTCCCTCTATCTCTATTTTAAATCTTTTCATTCTATCACTCTGGTTGGATGGATTCTATTATTATCTCTTCTGGTTCTTTTTTCATGTACGCTGCTATTGCTGCAATAATAGCAGCAATACTCTCGCGATCATTTATTTTATCTTCTCTTATCTTATCCTGAAGTTTTGGTAATATCCTTTTTTGATAAAAAGAAGTAGAGTACTTACCCTCTATATAACATTCATCTTCCATCACTAGTTTGTTAAAGGGTATTGTCGTCTTTATTCTCTCGCCAGTAATTATATAGTCGCCCAGCGCCCTTCTCATTCTTTTTATTGCTTCTATCCTAAATCTTCCCCAGACGATCAACTTAGATATCATCGGATCGAAGTAAGGAGAAATTGTGTATCCCTCAAATACCGAACTATCAAGTCTAACACCAAAGCCCCTGGGAACTATGTACTTCTCTACCGTTCCCGGTGTGGGTGTAAAGTTATTGAGCGGATCTTCTGCATATATCCTACACTGAATAGAGTGTCCTCGTATCCTGATGTCCTCTTGGACACACTCGATATGCTCTCCCGCAGCCATCCTGATTTGTTCCTTAATCAAATCAATTCCAGTAACCATTTCAGTTACAGGATGTTCTACCTGGATACGTGTATTAACCTCTAAGAAGTAAAAATTGTTATCTCTATCCATTAAGAACTCTACTGTTCCCAAGTTCGTATAATTCGCTGCTTTTGCACCTTTAACTGCTAGTTTTCCCAAGGTCTCTCTTAATTCATCGTTTATGGCTGGAGATGGGGACTCTTCGATTAACTTTTGATATCTCCTTTGAATTGAGCAATCTCTTTCTCCTAGGTGGATTACATTACCGTATTTATCCGCTACAATTTGGAATTCTATGTGTTTTGGTTCTTCAATGTATTTCTCAATGTAAACCTCGGATATGCCAAATGAGGAGGCTCCTTCGCTTCTCGCAGATGCTACGGCTCCCTTTAATTCGTCTTCATTCTTTGCTATCCTGATACCTCTTCCTCCACCGCAACCAACACATTTAACTACAACAGGATAGCCTAAACTTTCTACTATGTCCAAAGGATCCTCTTCCTCTTCTATTGGTTTCTTCGTGCCTGGAACAAGGGGGACGCCTGCCTTAGCCATTATCCTTCTTGCGCATATCTTGTCTCCCATCTTCTTGAGTACTTCGCTAGAAGGGCCTATTAGTACTATCCCTGTTTTTTCGCAATCTTTTGCAAACTCATAATTTTCTGCCAAAAATCCATAACCGGGATGAATTGCCTCTGCCCCACATTTTAATGCAGTATCAATTATCTTTTCGCCATTCAGATAACTCTTTACGGGAGCGTCTCCGATGCAATATGCTTCCCTTACTAATCTAACAGGTAATGTTTTTTCATCAGGTTTTGAATATACTAAAACAGGTTCTATGTCTAGTTCCTTACAAGTACTTATTATTCTTATCGCAATTTCTCCTCGGTTCGCAATCAATATCTTATTGAACAAAAATTTTCACCTACACTTATTTCACCTTTAACGGTACTTGTATATTTAAATTACTAAAGAGGTATGTTGCCATGTTTCCTCCAAGGTCTATCCTCACGCTTGTTTTCTAATGTCTTAAAGGCATCAATTACAAGAGGACGGGTATCCATTGGCTCTATTATCCCGTCGATATATCCTCTGGAAGCCGCTTCATACGGGTTGGCAAACTTCTCCCTGTAATCTTCGATCAATTCCTCCCTCTTCTTTTCAGGATCTTCTGCTTCGGCGATTTCTCTTCTCGCTATGATGTTTACGGCTCCATCAGGACCCATGACAGCTATTTCTGCCGTAGGCCATGCAAAGACTAAGTCGGCTCTTAGATCTCGACTGCACATTGCTAGATAAGTACCACCATATGATTTCCTTGTAATTATCGTTATTTTTGGAACCGTAGCCTCTGAATATGCGAAGAGAAGCTTTGCTCCATGTCTTATAATACCCCCATACTCTTGAGCTGTTCCAGGCAAAAATCCCGGCACATCCACCAAGGTTAAGAGAGGTATGTTGAATGCGTCACAGAATCTTATAAACCTCGCTCCTTTATCTGAGGAATTTACGTCTAAACTTCCTGCGTATACTTTCGGCTGATTTGCTATTATTCCTACAGTCTTACCATCCAGTCTCGCAAAACCTATTATGATACTCTTGGCGAAATCTTTTTTTATCTCAAAGAACTTTCCGTTGTCCACTATCATGCGAATTACATCATGCATGTCGTATGCTTTCCTTGGATCCACTGGCACTACATAGTTAAGCTCCAAGTCTCTTCTATTTGGATCGTCCCCTGTTTTTACCACAGGAGGATCTTCTAAATTGTTTGATGGCAAATAACTTAATAGTTCTTTGATGTTGTTTATGCATTCTTCCTCTGTTTTTGCAGCAATATCTGCGTTTCCACTTACCGTAGCGTGTACAGTGGCTCCTCCTAGAGTTTCAAAATCAACTACTTCTCCTGTAACTTCTTTTATGACGTCTGGTCCTGTTATGAACATGTAACTCGACTTATCTACCATTATGGTGAAGTCTGATATGGCAGGGGAATACACTGCTCCTCCAGCGCAAGGACCCATGATCGCTGATATTTGAGGTATAACTCCTGAATATATGGTATTTCTAAAGAAAATCTCTCCATATCCTGCTAAGCTGTCAACGCCCTCCTGGATTCTTGCTCCTCCTGAATCATTCAATCCTATAAAGGGTGCTCCCACTCTAGCTGCCATATCCATTACTTTACATATCTTCTTTGAAAACATCTCGCTCAATGTACCGCCGATTGCCGTAAAATCCTGGGCAAACACGTATACGGGTCTTCCGTTTATGGTACCGTATCCTGTTACTACAGCATCGCCAAGAAACTTTCTCTTCTCCATTCCAAAGTGCGTACATCTGTGCACAACAAACATATCTAGTTCTACAAGACTTCCAGGATCTAACAATAAATCTAGTCTTTCTCGAGCCGTTAGTTTCCCTTTTTCATGCTGAGCATCTATTTTTTCTTTTCCACCGCCTAATTTGGCTTTTGCCACTTTTTCCTTAAGTTCATTTACTTTCTTATCAGACTCATCTCTCGCAGACATAAAATACCCTCCTCAATCAGATTATTTCTTTTATAATTTCAGTTATCATAGAAGGGGTCAAGCCTACTCTGACTCCAACCTCTTCCAACGTTTTTATCTTAACGTCTGGAGTGCCCACGCTTCCAGAGATAATGGCGCCGGCATGTCCCATCCTTTTTTCTGGCGGCGCATATCTTCCAGCAATAAATGCCACAACTGGCTTTTCAACTTCTTTTTCGATAAATCTGGCTGCCTCTTCTTCTTTTGTCCCCCCGATTTCTCCGATTAAAATTATCACCTCTGTCTCCGGATCTTCTTCAAACATCTCTAAAACATCAATGAAGTTAGTCCCTACTATGGGATCTCCTCCCACACCTACGCACGTTGACTGTCCGATTCCTTTTCTCGTAAGCTCATCAACTATTTGATACGTGAGAGTGCCACTCCTAGATACTAAGCCAACATTTCCTCTTTTGAAAGCGTCCCAGGGCATTATTCCTAACAAAGTCTCTTCTGGTACAATTATTCCTGGACAATTTGGTCCTACTAAAACCGTGTCGGTTTCTTTAAGGTATTTTGAAATTTTTAGCATATCATGAACCGGGATGTTTTCTGATACACAAACGATCAGATCCAAATCCGCATAAATTGATTCGTATATCGCATCGGTTGCGAATCTAGCTGGAACGAATATTACCGAAGCGTTTGCATCCTCTTCTTTTACTGCATCTTCTACAGTATCATAAACTGGTATTCCCAAAATCTCAGTACCTCCTTTACCAGGGGTTACTCCTCCTACAACCTTTGTTCCATATTCCACCATTCTCTCTGCATGAAAACTTCCTTCTCTTCCTGTAATTCCCTGTACCAAAACCCTAGTATTCTTGTCAGCTAATATACTTATCTTAATCCCTCCAAATTATACTTACTTTAACTCTATCCAAATTATTCATCTCTAAACCACTAAAATATTGTTAATTTAACTTTTTACTATTTCTACAACCTTCTTTGCAGCATCATCCATTGTTTCAGCTAGAATTAAGTCAGTATCCTTTAGAATATCTATTCCCTCTTTTTCGTTTGTACCAGCAAGCCTAACTACGATGGGTACTTCAACTTCAATATCAGAAATCGCCTCCAAAATACCTCTAGCCACCTCATCACATCTGGTTATACCGCCGTATATGTTGATGAGAATCGTCTCTATCCTTTTATCAGTGAGAACTAAACTGAGAGCATCTCTTACTCTCTCTGCTCTAGCTCCACCCCCAATATCCAAGAAATTGCCTGCGTAGCCGCCTTGGTCATGAATGAGATCAATGGTGGTCATGACAAGTCCAGCTCCATTGCCGATAACCCCTATGTTGCCGTCCAACTTAACGTAATGGAATCCTGCTTCTTTTGCTAATTTTTCTGATTCCTCTACTTCTTCATATTTGAGTAACTCGCTATGTCTTATGAGAGCACTGTCGTCTACGTCCAGCTTCGCGTCCAGTCCTACTAAATATCCTTCTTTTGTCAATACTAACGGATTTATTTCTCCTAAGACTACATCTTTTTTAGTAAAAATTTTGTAGAGTCTTTTAGAAATGTCTACCATACCTGAAATTGCTTTTTTATCGATTCCTGAATGGTAAGATAGTAATCTAGCTTGAAAATCTAATAAACCTAAAGTGGGATCTATTGTTCTTTTTGTTACCTTCTCAGGCATCGTTTCAGCAACTTCTTCTATGTCTACACCGCCCATGGAACTCATAATCGCTGTAGGCATGCTACTGGCAGGATCAATTATGAATCCTACATAGTATTCTTTATCGATATCTATTTTTTCTTCTACGAGTACTCTATTTACTTTTAATCCTTTTATTTCCATACTTAAAAGATCTTTTGCAATCTCTTCCGCTTCTTCAGGTGTATCAGCGAATTTTATTCCTCCTGCCTTCCCTCTCCCGCCAACTTGCACTTGTACCTTTAATGTAACCGGGGGTCCGATTTCTTTTGAAATTTCTCTTGCTTCTTCAGGCGACTCTGCGACTCTGCCTTTTGGAACAGGAATGCCGTATTCCCTGAATATCTCTTTGGCTTGGTATTCGTACATCTTCATGTTAGCCCTCCTCCCAACGATAATAAACTTCTGAAGTAAATAATTAGTAGTTGTATATAACAATTTTTCATTAGAAAAACTTATAATAGCAAATCTCGATGGAGTATTGTAATAGGAGATAAAATAGATTTAGGAGATTAAATAGATTCCTAGAATCGCTTATATAAAATAAGTGCTCAGAGGGGTATAAGCAATGGAGGAAAAAATAAGAATTCTCGTAGCAAAACCCGGTTTGGATGGACACGATAGAGGTGCCAAAGTAATAGCCCGCGCATTAAGAGACGCTGGATTCGAAGTAATTTACACGGGCGTAAGACAGAGTCCTGAGCAAATCGTTGAAACAGCCATTCAGGAGGATGTAGATGGTATTGGTCTAAGCATATTGTCGGGGGCTCATACCTACCTATTTCCAAAGATAATGGAACTCCTGAGAGAAAGGGGTGTTGACGATATAGTTGTATTCGGGGGAGGAATAATACCAAAGGAGGATATACCTTCGCTGAAGAAGGCGGGAATAAAAGAGATCTTTGGTCCGGGTACCTCAACCCAAAAAGTCGTAGAGTTTGTAAAAAATAACATAAAAAAGAGGGTTTAAATTTTTGTTAATTGGGTGAAAGGATGGAACTTGTGGATAGATTGCTAAAAGGCGACGAGAGAGCCGTAGCAAGGTTGATAACTCTCTTGGAAAGTAAATCACCAAAAGCAAGAGATGCTATGGACTTGCTTTATCCTTATAGCGGAAATGCATTCGTTATTGGTATAACAGGAGCACCAGGAGTGGGTAAAAGCACCTTAATCGACAAGTTGGCTAGAGAATACAGGAAAGATGACAAAAAGATCGGTATAATAGTCGTGGATCCAAATAGTCCTTTTACTGGAGGAGCGATTTTAGGGGACCGCGTAAGAATGATGGGGCTAAGTACGGACAAAGACATATTCATAAGGAGTATGGGGACGAGAGGAAAGGATGGAGGTTTGGCTCCCACTACTCATAACGCTATAAGGGTCTTGGATGCGTTTGGAAAGGATATAATCCTTGTAGAAACAATGGGAGTTGGACAGGGTGAGGTTGACATTATAAAAGTTGCTGATACTACTGTAGTCGTAACCGTGCCAGGTCTTGGCGACGCTATCCAAACCATTAAGGCTGGTATAATGGAAATCGCAGATATATTCGTTGTTAACAAGGCCGATCTTTTTATGTCTGACAGAGTAGTATACGAAATAGAATCTATGCTCGATCTTGATCCTTCTAGGGAAGGCTGGAGGCCTCCTGTGATTAAGACTGTCGCTGAGGCAGGAGAAGGAGTATCAGACCTCATAGAAACCATAGAAGAGCATAAAAATTATCTAAACGAGACAAACCTCTTCATGGAAAGGCGCAGGAAAAGAATGGAAAAGGAGCTGGAAGAAGCTATAAAAGACGTATTTACCGATTATATATACGAAAAAATGAAAGAAAATAATAAATTCAAAAAATTAATAGATGAAATGTTGGATAAAAAGGCCAATCCTTATTTTATAGCCGATAAATTGCTTAAGGAGTGGATGAAAATTGATTGAAAAAGAATATTTTGAAAAAATAAAAGAAAAGGAGGATCAATGGGAAAAGAAGACCCTGAAAAAGGTACTAGAGAGATTTCCAGAAACAAAAGAGGAATTCGTTTCTGAATCAAGAATTCCTTTAAAGAGAGTATACACTCCAGAGGATGTCGCCAGAATAGACTATCTAGAAGAAATCGGCTTACCGGGAGAATATCCATATACAAGGGGAGTTCAGCCCACAATGTATAGGGGCAGAATTTGGACAATGAGGCAGTACTCAGGCTTTGGCACTGCGGAAGAAACAAACGAGAGATTCAAATACCTTCTCGTAGAAGGACAGACCGGTTTAAGCATAGCTTTTGATCTTCCTACCCAGGTAGGCTATGATTCAGATCATCCAATGTCCTATGGAGAAATAGGAAGAACTGGCGTAGCCATAGATACCTTAAAAGACATGGAAATTCTTTTCGATGGAATTCCTCTCGATAAAGTCAGTACTTCCATGACCATAAATGCTCCTGCGGCTATACTCATGGCGATGTATATCGTTCTGGCTGAAAAACAGGGTGTTCCTATAGAAAAATTGAATGGAACCATACAAAATGATGTTTTAAAAGAATACGTCGCCAGAAATACATATATCTTTGCGCCAGGCCATTCTATGAAATTGATAACTGATATATTTGAATACTGTACAAAATATCTGCCTAGATGGAACTTCATAAGTGTAAGCGGCTATCATATAAGAGAATCTGGTGCAACAGCCGTTCAAGAGTTGGCTTTTACACTCGCTAATGGTATAACATACGTTGATTATGCAATTAAGCGCGGATTAGACGTAGACAAATTTGCAGCTCGTGTATCTTTCTTCTTCAGTTCTTCCAACGACTTGTTCGAAGAAGTAGCGAAGTTTAGAGCGGCGAGAAGAATATGGGCTAAGATAATGAGAGATAAATTTAAAGCCAAAGATCCTAGGTCTTGGTACTTGAGATACCACGTACAAACAGCAGGAAATACTTTGACCGCTCAGCAACCGGAGAATAATATCGTAAGAACCACGTTACAAGCCCTTGCAGCTGTACTAGGAGGTACTCAGTCTTTACACACAAACTCCATGGACGAGGCCCACTGCTTACCTAGCGAGCTCGCGGTAAGAACTGCCCTGAGAACCCAGCAAGTCATAGCGTATGAGAGCGGTGTAACCCATACCGTAGATCCTTTGGGTGGATCATATTACGTAGAAGCTTTAACAGACGAGATTGAAAGGCAGGTATGGGAGTATCTCAACAAACTAGAGGAAATGGGAGTAGTAAACGCAATTGAAAGTGGTTATATTTCTATGGAGATCCAAAATAGTTCATACCAATACACAAAGGAAATAGAAAGCGAAGATAGATTAGTAGTAGGCGTTAATAAATATCAGGTAGAAGAGGAAGAGAGGTTAGAGCTCTTAAGACCAAATCCCGAAGTAGAGGCAACTCAATTAGAGAGATTGAAAAAGGTTAAGGAAGAGAGAGTTAATAAAAAAGTAGAAGAAACTCTTGAAAAACTCAAAGAAGTAGCACAAGCTGATGAAAATTTAATGCCGGCTATAATAGACTGTGTAAGAGAATATGCTACCATAGGCGAGATCTGTGATGTTTTAAGGGAAGTATTTGGAGAATATCAACCAATTACAGTACTTTAGGGAATTAAATGACAAAAAAAAGGTTAGTACAGGTTTACACGGGAGACGGCAAGGGGAAAACAACCGCTAGCCTAGGACTGGCAATGCGCGCCGTAGGACACGGATTAAAAGTATACATGATACAGTTCTTAAAAGGAAACGGTAAAGAAGGGAAGTTTTATGGAGAACTAAATTTAGCCAAAGAGATTCCAAATCTAACGATTGTTCAGTTTGGAAGACCTGTCTGGCTCGATAGGCATACTATAGACGAAGAAGACTTAATAAGAGCAAGAAAAGGATTAATACACGCTAAGGAGATTATCTCGAGCAAAGAGTACGACATAGTAATACTGGACGAGATAAACGTTGCTATGTATTATGGTCTGATAGACGTAAAAGAAGTAATGGATTTGATAAAAAATAAACCAGAAGAAGTAGAAATTGTATTAACTGGAAGATACGCACCAAAAGAAATAATAGGACTTGCTGATCTTGTAACCGAAATGAAATGTATAAGGCATCCATACGATGAGGGAATAAAATCTAGAAAAGGGATAGATAGGTGATAAAATGATAAAAAAGATTCAGCACATAGGTGTTGCTGTGAAAGACTTAAAATCCGCGATAGATTTTTATGAAAACGTTTTAGGGCTGAAAGTAAAGCATATAGAGGTTGTAGAAGACCAAAAAGTAAAGGTTGCTTTTATTCCTATCGGAGAGACAAACATAGAATTGCTTGAGGCTACCGATGATGACAGTCCGGTCGCAAAACATATCGAAAAAAGAGGAGAAGGAATACATCACATAGCCTTAGCCGTAGACGATATAGAAAAGGCATTAGAAGATGCAAAAACCAAAGGAATTACCCTCATTGATGAAAAACCAAGAGTAGGAGCCCATAATGATAAAATAGCATTTTTACATCCAAAATCTACGCATAAAGTTCTTTTGGAACTCGTTGAAGAATTCGAAGGACGATAAGTAGGTTTTTGCTATGGCAGTTACTAGAGAGGATGTCATAGGTTCCGTCGAAAAAATACTAAGAGAGGCTGTAATTAAGCTTCCTGAAGACGTAATATTTTGTTTAGAATCCTCGCTGAAAAAAGAAAGTAATGAAAGGGCAAAGGCTACGTTGAAAACAATCATTGATAACGTAAAAGTAGCTGAAGAGACCGATAAACCCATGTGTCAGGACACAGGAATACCTATCTTCTTTGTAGAGCTTGGAAGAGATTTAATTTTAGATTTCGATCTAAAAGAAGCCATAACAGATGGAGTTAGAAAAGCTACAAAGTCTATACCTCTAAGACCCAATGCGGTTCATCCTTTAACAAGGGAAAACCCCGGAGACAACACAGGTATAGGCATGCCGGATATAACCATTGATTTTGTAGACGGAAAAAATATGAAGATCACCGCCTTTCCAAAGGGGGCTGGTTCAGAAAATATGAGTGCCTTAAGAATGCTTAGTCCTGGTCAAGCGAAGGAAATAGATCGAATAATCGTCGAAATCATAAAAAACGCAGGAGGAAGGCCTTGCCCACCCATTGTCGTCGGGGTCGGAATTGGGGGATCTTTTGATAAATCGGCAAGACTTGCAAAAAAGGCTTTACTTAGAAACTTAAGAGAAGAACCTACAGAATTTGAAAAAGAATTGCTTGAAAGGATAAATTATTTAGGCATCGGTCCAATGGGTCTTGGAGGAGATACTACTGCATTAAAGGTGCATGTCGAATACGCTTACTGTCATACGGCTTCTTTGCCCTTAGCGATAAACATTCAGTGCTGGGCATCTAGGAAAGCTTCCACAGTATTGGAGGACTAAATATGGAATATACGTTGAATACTCCCTTGAGTTTAGCGGATATTTCAAAACTCAAAGCAGGAGATATAGTTTATTTAAACGGAATAACTTTTACTGCTAGAGACGAAGCTCACGAAAGAATCTTAGAATATGCAAAAGAAGGAAAAGAACTGCCCTTCGATTTAAAAGGCGCTGTTATATATCACTGCGGTCCTCTAATGAAAAAAGAGAATGAAAAATGGAAAGTAGTATCTGCAGGTCCTACAACAAGCGTTAGAATGAGCAAAACCACGCCAGAGTTGCTCGAGCATTTTGAAGTGCGGGCCCTAATAGGAAAGGGGGGAATGAGCGAAATCACTGAACATTTGAGGGGGAAATGTGTGTATCTGGCCTATACTGGAGGTGCCGCTGCTTTGGCAGCGGACAGAATAAAAGAAACAAAGGATGTTATCTGGTTAGATTTAGGAATGCCAGAGGCAGTATGGGTATTCGAAGTAGAAAACTTTGGACCTTTAATTGTTGGTAGCGATATCGAAGGAAACGATTTATTCAGGGATGTCATGGAAAACGCTGAAAGAAAGATGAAAGAACTTTATGAATGAGATTATTTGAAAGAGGTACTCTAACAATGAAATTACTTGAAAGAACCGGTATGCAACCTTTTAGAAGCAAGGTGTTTACAACAAAAATATATATATGGAACTGATAATTGCATGCAACAGGAAAAACTCAAGATATACGACTTAATGGTGCCTTGATAAGCATTTTGAGGATGATTTGAGTTGAAGACTAAAGAGGAAGAATTTACAGAAAAGATTCAGGAGTTAAGCGGTCAAAACGTGCTTTCCTGCATCCAGTGTGGAAAGTGTACTGCAGGCTGTCCGTCGGTGCCTTTTATGGACATCGTGCCACGTCAAGTGGTTGGACTCGTACAACTGGGGCTTGAAGATAAAGTATTGAATTCTAAGACGATATGGGTCTGCGCCTCATGCTTAACCTGCGATTCTCGCTGTCCCAAGGGAATAGACGTCTCTAGAGTCATGGAGTCGTTGAGAGTAATACTCCTGAGGAAGGGAGTTGATCACGTTGAGTTACTCAAACTCACTCCAAGCCTCCTGACAGAGGCGCCACAGCAAGCCTTAGTTAGCGCATCCCGTAAATTCACCGCTTATTAGAAGATTTGAAGGAGCTTAATAGAATGAAGATCTCTTATTATCCGGGCTGTACACTATACACAAAGGCTAAAAATTTCAACGAGTCGACGATATATTCTATGAAAGCCTTAGGAGTCGACTTAGTGGAACTCGACACCTGGACATGCTGTGGTGCGTCCTTCTCTCTTGTTACTGACAACCTAATGAACCTTGTAGCCCCTGTCCGAAACTTAGCTTACGCGGGCAAGGAAGGGAATAAACTTGTAACAGGCTGTGCATTCTGCTACAACACTCTTAAAAGGGCTAACAGGTTCTTGAGTAACGATCCAGAAAAACGCAGAAAGATAACCGATTTCATCGAGGAAAAATACGAGGGAGAAGTTGAGGTCGTCCATCTGCTCGAAGTTCTCGCTAATGATGTGGGTTTCGAGAAACTCGAGGAAAATGTGAAGAGAAAACTTGATGGACTAAGGGTTGCGCCATACTATGGGTGCTACCTGCTTAGACCGTTCGAAGAAATCGGGTTAGATAATCCCGAAAAGCCTAGCATCCTTGAGAATCTCCTCCAGAGCCTTGGATGCGAGGTTGTGGACTATCCCTGGAAGACAGAGTGCTGTGGTTCCTATCTATCTATCAGTTCGCCTGATGCAGCCACCGAAAGCTCTTACAGGATACTTAACTCTGCCATAGAAAACGGAGCTGAAGTGCTCGTCCTGAGCTGTCCTTTATGCCAATACAACCTCGATGATAGGCAGAGAGAAATCAAAGAAATGCATGAAAATTTCAGCGGGATTCCGGTTCTCTACTTCACTCAGCTCCTGGGCATTGCCTTAGAAATCGATTTGGACAAATGCGAATTCGATCGGCACTTTGTCGATCCAAAGCCTATTCTTACACTGAAAGGAATTCTTTCTGAAGAGGAATAATCATGTGGGGTCTAGGATTATCTTCTTAGTTGCGCTCGAGGTGTAGATATGAAAGAAGATATGGTAACAATATACATAATGGGAAAAAAGTATGAGGTTCCAAAAGATCTGACGATAATGGGCGCGATGGAACACGCTGGATACAGATTTATAAGAGGTTGTGGATGTCGTGCTGCTTTTTGTGGAGCCTGTGGAACGGTTTATCGAATTTCGGGGGATTATCGTATTAAAGTGGGCCTAGCTTGTTCTACTGTTGTCGAGGATGGCATGTACTTAACCGAAATCCCTTTCTTTCCTGCGGAACCCCCAACCTATGACATCGAACAGATGGAACCTACTGCAGAACAGATACTTGAGATCTTCCCTGAGGTTTATCGCTGCTTAAGCTGTAATTCGTGCCGAAAGGTCTGTCCACAAGAATTGGAGGTCATGGAGATCGTACAGAATGCTTTACGGGGAGATATCAACAAGTCGGCGCATCTCTCTTTTGACTGTTTGATGTGCGGGCTTTGTGCAAGCAGATGTCCTGCTGAAATTGTTCAATACAACGTTGCATTACTTTGTAGAAGGCTCTACTCTAGATATATCGCTCAGAGAGCAGAACATGTCCGAGAGAGAGTTTCGGAAATCGAAGAGGGTAAATTCGATGAAGAGATCGCAACGTTAATGAAATTGGATGAAAATACTCTGAAAAAATTGTATGCCGAAAGGGAGATAGAACCCGAATAGATGGAGACTTAAATATGTACCCTAATAGCATGATGGATTCTATTGAAAGGTTGGAGGAGACCAGATCCGCTAGAATGGAGGAGGAGTTACCTCTATTTACCGCTGATGAAAAGTCTGAGCTACTCCATAAATTTCATCCTGATTACAAGCCTGGTACCAAGAGAGAATTGAAGGTTGGTCCCAACAGAGGTGACTTGTTCCCCAACGAGTTTGTTGACATGTTTGAGGCCTATAGCATGATCGATCCTGAAAAGGTAGATCTCTCAAAAATTGATCACGATGTTGATGTTCTTATAATTGGAGGAGGCGGCGCCGGAGCTTCAGCAGCTTTACTCGCTCAGGAAAACGGTGCAGATGTCCTTCTTGTAACAAAGCTTAGGTTCGGTGATTCTAACACGATAATGGCTCAAGGTGGGATTCAAGCAGCTGACAAACCTAATGACTCTCCTGCGATTCACTACTTGGATGTGATGGGAGGAAGCGGATATCAAGCAATTCCTGAGCTCGTCAGGGCCCTCGTCATGGATGCTCCCAAGGTTATCCAATGGCTCGAAGGTCTCGGCGTTATGTTCGATAAGAAAGAAGACGGGACGATGATGACCCTGCATGGAGGCGGAACTTCGAGGAAACGAATGCATTCCGCTATGGACTACTCGGGGGCAGAAATAATGAGGACTTTGAGAGATGAGGTCAGGAACAGGGGGATCGAGGTCGTAGAATTTTCTCCTGCATGTGAACTTCTCACCGACGAGGAGGGAAGGTGTACGGGCGCAGTCTTATTCAACTTGGAAACTGGCGAGTTGAACGTTGTGAGAGCAAAAACAACCATTGTCACTACAGGAGGCTCAGGGAGACTCCATATACAAGGATTCGCGACGACAAATCACTATGGTGCTACAGCAGATGGATTGGTCCTCGGCTATCGTGCTGGGTGTAATCTCGTCTTTATGGACACGATTCAGTATCATCCAACGGGCGCTGCGTATCCGGAGCAACTCGTAGGTCTCCTCTGTACTGAGAAATTAAGAGGAATGGGTGCGCAACTGGTTAACGTTGAGGGAAATCGGTTCGTGTTGGAACGAGAAACTAGGGATGCAGTATCAGCTGCCATGATTAGAGAGTGCATTGAAAAGAAGAGAGGAGTGGAGACTCCATTTGGCATGTTAGGCGTCTGGCTTGATACTCCTCTCATCGACATCGTACACGGTGAAGGTTCTATCATACATAACTTCCCTGCTATGTACAGACAGTTTAAACGATTTGACATTGACATAACAAAGGAACCGGTTCTGGTGTATCCTACGCAGCACTATCAGAACGGTGGAATTTTGATTAACGACAGAGGAGAGACACAAGTCGAGAATCTTTACTTCGCAGGAGAGGTTTCTGGAGGCATTCACGGAAGAAATAGACTTATGGGCAATTCGCTCTTAGACATAACTGTTTTTGGTAGAAGAGCAGGCAAAAATGCAGCTGAAAAGTCGAAGAAGGTTCGTGCAAAAGAGATAACCTTGAACCACGTTAAGAGATATCACAGAGAGCTGGAGGAGGCAGGTATCAGCAAAGAAAGGAAATCGCCCATATTACTACCGGACTATCGTAGGGAGGAGGCAAAAAAGAGGCACGTTGTGCTATTTGAATAGCCAAAGGCAAAGAAGAAATAATAGAAGGTTCAACCAAATTTTAACCTATAGTAATCTTTTTATACTCCTAATTCTATCCCTCGTCTGAAAAAATGGAGGTGTTAAGTTGAAAAAATTCATTATTTTAAGAAAATGCATTATCTTAATTGTCATTTCCCTTTTGATGAGTCTTTCTCTTTCAAGTCCTTCAAATCCTTCGACCTCTTTAAATCCGGAAAATACCATAAAAACCGAGGTTCCAGCTCAAAAAGTGACTTTTTATCAAAATGGTCTGATATACGTCGAGAGGATTAAGGATATCTCTCTAAAGAAAGGAATCAACGAGGTAGAAACCAATACGTTCCCAGATCAAATCATAACTGACACAATAAGGGTAAAAATCGCAGAAGGTGAAATCGTTGGCGTCTCATACATGCCAAAAAAAGAATTGGAAACCAGATTTGATGAATTCTTAGGAAAGCAGGTAGAAATTTTACTAAAAGAAGGAAAAATCATTCGTGGAGAATTAGTATCATATTCGTTTCAATATCTAGAGGTATTCTCTGAAAATAGATTGAACGTGGTAAAAACAGAGAATATCTTGAGCATGACGGTCTTGGGTGGTGAAAAAAGCGAAAAGAAGATTAAAATAGAAATAGATTCTAAGAAAGATGGTGCTCAGGAAATAAAATTTACTTACCTCACGAGCGGTGGAAATTGGAAACCCGTGTACGATTTATACATGGAAAAATCTCTTTTGACCTCTAAGGCTATGATCGCCAACGAAGCAGAACCTTATTCTAGCGTAGATCTCGAACTTATAGCAGGGACTCCCCATTTCGTTTTCGCTCCCATTCCTATACCTGTGCCTATGGCAAAGGCCTATGCTGCTATGGAAGAGGCTGTAGGGGTGGTTACAAGGGGTGTTTTAGGAGAATATGTGGTCTACAAACTACCTAAAGTAACTATCGGAAAGGGCGAAATCAATCAATTTAAGTTGTTCGAAGGAAGCGTGGTCATTAATCCAATATATCAATGGGATGCCTCAACTCTGGAAAAGGGGAAGGCAAGCGAGATATTAAAGTTAAAAAATGGTATGAAAGATCCATGGGCCAGCGGAATAATGAATTTCTACAGGAATGATATGTTAATAGGCTCTGATTCAATAGAATATACTCCAATAGGAGCAGATGTTGAAGTTACCGTAGGAAGCGCTCCCGATATAGACGTAAAGAAAGAACTTACTGGTGTCAAGGTATCCTTTAGAGAGAATCTTCGAACTGAGACCGTACAATATACTTTGACGATAAATAATTACAAAAAAGAGTCTATAGAGATGACTGTAAAAGATAGAATTCCTTACGGTTCTACTCTCGTATCTGCCAATCCTACCGCGACTCAAAAACCAGACAACATGTTAGAATGGACGGTAAATATAGGTTCGCAAAAAGAGCAGATAATAACTTATACGTATGAAATTAGACAACCTGTTCCGAGATACATAGGAACGCCAGTTAGCGAGGAGATTATACAAGAAAAGGTTACCACCGATTGAGGAGTAAAGTTAAGCCTCCTCTTTCATTCCTATCGCTCTCGATTAGTTTAGTTTATACGCGATACACCATATTTGTATTCGGCTCTGGGCAAATGATAGAAAATGATAGTTATAGAGAGTTTTATTAAAAAGTACTACAGTAAAGTTTTTAACCGTTAATCCTTTTTATCCTCTTCATGATAGGGGTATTCCTTTGTCATTGTGGAAATAACATAGCCGGTACAGTAGATATAGAATATCTAAAGAATGAACTCTCTAATAGAGGTATAATTAATTATGATAATCTTTTTATCTGTTCTCAAGAAGGCCAAGATCTCATATTAGAAAAAATAGAAGAACATGGCTTAGACAGAGCAATAGTAGCCTCTTGTTCCCCAAAACATCATGAAGAGATCTTCAAAAGGTGTATAGAAAAAAAGATTAATCCTTATCTTTTAGAAATGGTAAACATTAGAGAACAATGCTCTTGGGTACATAAAGATAGGGAAGAGGCTACCAAAAAGGCACTTGCATTGATAAACGGAGCCATCAAGAAATCGGAATATTTAACTGAGATTCATAGGATAGAGGTTCCTATAAACAAGGACGTTCTCATAATTGGAGGAGGAGTAGCTGGAATTCAATGCGCTTTGGAACTAGCCAAAAACGACTACAAGGTATATCTTTTAGAGAAAGAACCCTGCATAGGGGGAAACATGGTAAGACTGAACAAAACATTTCCAACGGACGATTGCTCCATGTGTACTATTGCTCCAAAGATAAGCGAGACAGGTAGTCATGAAAACATAGAAATAATATCTCTAGCTGAAATAGAAGAAATAAAAGGTTCTGTGGGTAACTTTACTGTAAGAATAAAGCAAAGACCAAGGTATGTAAACGAAAAATGTACCGCCTGCGGAGACTGTGACGAGGCTTGTGTATTAAAAAATAGAGTTGAAGATGATTTTAATCTGGGATTAAGCAAAAGATCCGCAATCTACATTCCCTACGAACCAGGTGTGCCTTCTATGTACGTTGTAGACGCTGATCGCTGTCTATACACTAAGAAAGGAAAGTGCAAGCAGACTTGTCTAGAAGCGTGTTTAAGAGGTGCCATAGACTTTGAGCAGGAAGAAAAAGTTATTACGTTAAACGTGGGAGCAATAGTGCTCGCTTCGGGTTACCAAGAATACGATCTAACAGGTACTGAATATAATTTCGAACATAAAAATGTGATAACTGGTCTGCAGTTAGAGAGAGTCCTGAGCGCAAACGGACCTACTGGAGGTATTTTAAAAAGACCCAGTGATGGGAAGATACCTAAAACCGTTGTTTTTGTTCAGTGTGCGGGCTCAAGAAGCGAGAATCACAACGAATATTGCTCGAAAATCTGCTGTATGTATGCTCTGAAGAATTCAATGATAGTAAAATCAGAGAATCCAGAAACTGAGGTTTACTATTGCTACATAGATCTTAGGGCAGCAGGCAGAGGTTACGAAGAGTACTACGATAGGGCTAAGGATATGGGAATAAAATTCATACGGGGAAACGTCGGAGATATTAAAACCGCAAGTGATAATCTTCTTGTTAGAGTTGAGGATACTTTATTGGGGGAAAATAAAGAAATCGCTGCCGAGTTAGTCGTCTTATCTACGGCGATGGTACCCTCTGAAGGAACTAAAAACTTAAAAGATTATATTAACGTCTCTTATGAGCCTGATGGCTTTGTTACCCCCCTACATCCAAAAATAGAGCCTGTTGATACTAAGGATGCTGGTATATTCATATGCGGTACGGTATCTGGTCCTAAGGCGATACAAGATTGTATTGCAGAAGCTAACGCAGTCTCCTCTCGTGTTCAAACCATCTTGCACGAGGGAAAGATAGACGTCGATTTAAAGATACCTTCTCTGGACAAAGAGATCTGCGTGCAGTGTGGAGAATGCATAGTGAACTGTGCTTTTGATGGTGTGGAGGACTTTGAAGTATTGGAAGGCGTTTGCAGGAGTTGCGGGAAGTGTATTGCCAATTGCCCCTCCAGCGCCATGGAAACATGTTACTACTCTGATAAGCAAATAGAATCACAAATAGAGGGAATCCTGGAAATAGATCCAAATTCTATAATTGCCTTCTGCTGTAATGAATGTAGTTATGCGGCCGCTGATTTGGTAGGTCTGGCTAAAATAGATTATCCTTCACAAATAAAGATAATAAGAGTTCCATGTACGGGAAGGGTTTCATTAAATTACATATTGAAATGCTTTGAACTTGGAGCACAAGGAGTTATGGTGGCTGGATGTTTACTGGACCAGTGTCATTACATTGACGGAAATTATAATGCCTCTGA
>CAYFZR010000066.1:0-9658 GCA_964347835.1 uncultured archaeon | reverse complement strand
ATAAGCATAATGTCAGACAATACACGCATATATAACCTTTTTTTTTAAATTTTTTTCGCATTAGAGCAATTTACAGGAAAAATAATAAACATACTTAATTTAATTTCATGAATTATTGTTCTATAATTCAGTTTTTGTGTAGTGCCCAAAAAATTACCTTGAGCAGTAATCTAGAGCCAGAATATATGGAGTGTGAAATTTTCTCAGGGCTTCGTTTACTAGATAAGTTTTCTGGAACTTTAATTCACAAATTAAATATTGTGTCATTACAACAATCAAAATTGTCATCTGTTAAGGAAAATAGGATGTCATAGAACATTCAATGAAGTACTGATAATGAATCGGCCTAATTCCAGCTGAAAACTGCAATTTTTAAGGGGATAATTAAAAGATGCTAGATAGAACTAAGGTATCTGCAAAATCATCTGAAGCGAAGAATAAGAATTCCGTTTCTCAAATGAAAAAAACTGATTTTACTCGTTCAATGAATTCGCCTGTTGACGACATCTTGTTCCTTCAGAGAACCATTGGCAATCAGGCAGTTCAGAAGTTAATCAAATCCGGTTTTATTCAGGAAAAGCTAAGAATCAGTGAGTCAGGGGATATTTATGGGCGAGAAGCGGACAGGGTAGCTGAACAGGTAATGCGCATTCCGGAGCCACATGTGCAGCGACAGGACAAAGAAGAAGAATTAACTCAACTCAAGCCGCTTGCCGAACAGGTCACTCCAAAGGTTCAAAGACAAGTAAAGGAAGAAGCTGCTGGCACTCCAAAAACTGGAAAAGCTGAATATTGCCTTGATAAACCATGGGCAAGGACAAAAAGAATCATAAATTCCAACTTCCATATACTTGTATCCAACGACAAAAACCTTTTAAAATGGCATAAAGAGTTAGAATCTAGAGTAAGTGATTTGGAAAAATGAAAGCAAAATCTAATGCTCTTATTGATAAAAATATCATGAGAAACGTAATAGCAACTTTTTATTTGGGGTGTCAAAGATCACATTTAAATGAATTATTTAGATCTAATTGTTCCAAAAAAAATTTTGAAAGATTATGACGAGCGTCTGACAGAAAACTCGCATATTTAAAATTTTTTTGAGTTTTTTCTCGCATTATGGCAATATAAAGAAAAAATAATAAAAAATAACTGTTATATTAACTGTGAGGACGCCACCTTATTTCTCTCCCCCCGATCTTAGGCGACTCGGTGTCCTCACTTATTATTTAACAATCTTTTATTTCATACTTTTTTCTCCGTCGAGCGCTCCGACTGTAAGTATTAAAACTTTCGGTATCTCTTTTCAATATGGTTTATAACCATTTCTTTTTTTCTGATTGCCTTTTCAACAGCATTTGAGACTTTATTTTTCATATCGTCTAAATCTGAAGGTTTAAAATCTACGACTTTTTTGACCTTTGTATATGCCGACTCTCTAAATAGAGGTTTTATTTCTTCTACTTTTCCGTCTCTAATCAGTACTACTCCTTCTCCACCCTCCACATAACCGACTTCATGGATGTTAACTCCAGATTTCTCAACTACTTTTTTTACCTCGCTTGCAGTGCCCTCTTCGGCAATTATTAGCAATGAATCTAAGGATACACCCAGATAATCTATATCTAAGTCCTTTAGCATTCCATGAACCATTTTGTTCACAGTTTCGGCTATTTTTTCTTCTTCAAATACTAATCTTACTCCTGCAGTATTAGATATTTCGTTTGCATCCCCTCTAATACCACCGTTTGTTACATCAGCCATGGAATGTATCTTTCTTTGAAGCCCTTCTCCAAATAAAGCGTTACAGGCTGTTATAAAGTCTACATTCAAGGTCTCCTTTACAACATCGAAGTATCCTGAGAATATTGCTGTAGTTGTGATGGTACCTCCTCCTGCCCCCTCCGTCATCAATATTAAATCTTTAGGCGCTGCATACTTTCTCGCGGTAGGTCTATGATCCAAAGATCCTACGGCACCAACTGCGGATACCATCCTGTCTCCAATAACCATGTCTCCTCCCACACGAAGGGTGCTACCAGCTATTAGTGGAACATCAGTTAGTTCTGATACCGTGCATATGCCTGCTGTAAAATCGAATAACTTCCCGACGTCTCCATCATCTGATAAATGCATATCACTTAGTAACGCTATTGGTTTGGCACCCATGACGAATACATCTCTCATTGCGGCTCTTGTAACGTGAAAACCAGCTAGAAAAGGAAATTCGCTTAACCTAGAATGTGTACCATCTATGGAAACCGCTATGTATCTTCCATCATCTCCCACAACACCTGCATCATCCTGCTCCAAAGGATCTACCAAAACGCCTTCTTTTTTTCCGATAATCTCTGCTATCTTTCTATGGACGAAAAAATCTCCTTCTCCTCTTGATCCAACTCCCATAATTCCCATCTTAACCTTTGAAAAAGGAAATGAAAATATCTCCCTCAGAAATTCATCATCTGTCTTAAATGCTCTCTCAGAAACCTCAACCTCTTCTATAATAGCGCTGGCAAACCTTTCTATGTATTTATCTTCCTCCTTAATTTGTGAGATTAAAGAGACCAGATCGTTTAGGATCTCTACTTTTTGTTTTCCTTTTCTCAATCTTCTTCTTACGGCACCTTCTAGATCCATTTAAACAACTCTCAATCTTATTACAACATTCATTTTCTCTACTGAAAGAAGAATTTTTCTGATTGATTCGTCTTCAATATATTTTAACCAAAAGTTTAAGGGAATATTAATGAACGATAATCATAAATTTTATATAATTTATTCGTTATTGGCATATAGGTGGAATCATGGCTCTGGTTGCTGGAATTGATATTGGGTCCACAACCGCAAAATCCCTAATATTCAGCGATAGAGTCATTGGGCATTCTCTTATATTAACTGGAGTAGATCCCAAATCTGCTGGAGAGAAGGCTTTAAATCTTGCTCTAGAAGATGCAAATTATAAAAGAAATGACCTAGACTATATCTTAGCCACTGGTTACGGTAGGATTTCAGCGCCTTTTGCAAACAAGACTGTGACAGAGATAACGTGCCATGCAAAAGGCGCTCACTATCTTATTCCTGATGTTAGTACGGTAATCGATATTGGAGGACAGGACAGCAAGGCTATCAAAATAGATGAAAATGGTAGCGTTATAGACTTCATCATAAACGATAAATGTGCAGCGGGCACGGGTCGTTTTTTAGAGTTTATATCTGAGTACGTTCTTAACGTTTCTATAAAAGATTTAGGCAAAGTTTCTTTGAATGCAACCAAAGAATGCAAAATTAGTAGCACATGTACGGTTTTTGCACAAACAGAGGTCGTATCTCTTCTAGCAGATGGAGAAAGCCCAGAAAACATCGTAGCAGGTCTACATTATGCCGTGGCCTCGAGAATAGGCTCTTTAGCGAAGCATATTGGCGCATCAGAACCCTTATTACTTACAGGAGGCGTAGCAAAGAACGCTGGAGTTAAAAAGTCTTTAGAAAACTATTTAAATCTAAAAACAACTCAAATACCTGACAACTTCGATTCTCAATTGGTAGGCGCTCTCGGAGCCGCGCTCATTGCTCTTAGTACATTGAATCCGAAGTAAGAAATATAAATCATAGGGGGGAGGGAAGAAAGGATGATGGAGAGTTTTGATAGTCTACTTAAGGCTCGCCCAATGGAAATAAGCGAGGCTAAACGTAAAGGAATTAAAGTCGTGGGATCTCTCTGCATGTACGTTCCTGAAGAAATAATCCACGCAAGTGGACTTATTCCGATAAGACTAGCGCATGGCGGAGAGGTTGAAATCCAATCGACTGGAGAAAGATATATTAGACAATACGTTTGTCCATTTGCAAGAGCCACCGTAGGTTATAGAGCAGAGGAAACCAATCCATACCATAAAAGCGTTGACGCCCTTGCAGAAGCATATACATGCGACGCGATGAGATTTACCCTAGAATGCTGGCATCATTACTTTAAAGTACCCACATTCTTGCTTGGACTACCCAGGGCGATAGGAGGACCAGAGTATTACAGATCACAGGCTTTGGAATACTTCACGAACGAGATAAATTGGTTCAAGAAAGAGCTTGAAAATCTTTCTGGAAAAAATATAAGCGAAGCAAGCATTAAAGAGTCTATTGATCTCTACAATTCTATACGAGAACGCCTTCGTGAAATGTATGAGTATCTGAAGGAAGATAGCTCGCCAATAGGATGGGAAGATGCCTTTAAAATCGTTCACGCAGGCTTTTCTCTTGACGCAAAAAAATATCTCGGCGCGTTGGAAGAACTATGTGGCAGTCTTAAAGAAAAAGAAATAGAAGAGAAAGAAGGACCAAGATTGTTGATCACTGGGAGCATAATGGCTGCAGGAGATTACAAGATTATCAATATATTAAATGAGATTGGCGGAAATGTCGCAGTAGATAATCTATGCACAGGGTCTAGATCTTTCTGGGACTTGGTCGAAAACTCTGGAGATCCGATTAGAGCATTGGCAGATAGATACCTAAAAATACCAGCGTGCGCTCGCTCGCCTTATGCAGATAAGAGACTAGAATTTTTATCTGATTTAATCAAAGATTACAGAGTTGATGGCGTTATCTATTATACCATAAAGTTCTGTGAGAGTTACGGTGACGAGGCGCAATTGGTGAGAGACTACCTGAGAGAGAAACATGGAATCCCCATGTACCATATCGATACAGAATATGGCGTAGCAGATGTTGGTCCAATTAGAACTAGATTAGAGGCTTTTTTAGAGATGTTAGGAGGGAGTTAAGGTGGCTGAGGATATTTTACAAATAATACCTGGCGTAGCAAAGGTAAGGGTTGATCAAGATCTTACAGGAATAGGAAAACTCATGGGACAGTGGTTCGAGTATCCTGAAATTTATAATGCGGAGCAAAAGGAGGGCAAAAAAATCGTTGTAGTTTGGGCACTAAATCCCACAGAACCTTATTTTGCGGCTGGCGTAAATCCTTACGACATCTTGGGACATGAATCAACATATCACGGACAATTAGAGGAAGATTTCGGAGAAAAAGAAGGAGGAAAGGCAATAAAGGCAGGAGAAGAGGCTGGTATTTCGGTAGATAGTTGCCGGTTCAACTGCTGTTGGTATGGTGCGTTCATTACAGAGAGCACTCTCGTAAAACCAGATGCTTTCTCCATGTTTGTTGGACCATGGTGTGATAACGTAGCAAAATCATGGCAATTAGCAAGCACAAAAAAAGAATTGCCTTTGCATGCTGTAGACACGCCTGTTTATCATCCAGATAAAGAAGGTTGGGCCATTGATTACATGGTCAAGGAACTAGAAGATCTAATGGAGTGGTTAGCGAGATTATCAGGAAGAGAGGCGACTGAACAAGATCTTAAAAAGCAAATTAAAATACATAACGAGTGTAGAGAATTGCAACAGGAAATAACCAAATTCTTAGCCTTATCAAAGGTTCCTATAAACGCTTTGGATCATCATCTATCGCTTGCAATAAACGCAGATTGGTTTGGTAGTCCAGAAAAAGCACTAGATGCTTTAAAAACGCTTTACGATGAACTTAGCGAAAGAGCAAAGAAAGGTATAATGGCGCCAAACATAAGCGAAGATAACCCAAGAATATTTTGGATCGGTATGCCTACGATAGATTATCTTAAAACGTTTAGCCTTATCGAAGACCTTGGTGGAACTTACGTAGGTCAAGATGTCTATTGGACTAATTGTTACGATGTAATGGACGAGAAAAAAGAGCCTCTTGAAGCAATAGCCGAATGGACATGGAAAATGCCATACAATATTCCGACAGAGTACAGGATGGAGGTGACGCTCCCTCTTATAAAAGAGTCAAATCCAGATGGAGCCATATACTGCTGTAACTTCGGCTGCCATAACTGGGGATCTCCGGCAGTGATGATCAGAGATATCCTAAAAGAAGAACTTGACATTCCAACCTTGATATTAGAGGGCACCGTACCGGCTGAGCATGGACCTGAATTTAGCGGAAAAATTAGTTCTTTCATAGATATATTGAAATAGGTTAAATCAATAATAGGGGTACTCACCCCTTATTTTTATTTGAAATTTTTCAAAAGACTTTAAATGAGCATCGTTTGCTAAGGCTAATTTAATTAGCATTTTTTTCATAATAGGGCTATTAATAAATATATTATTCTATATACTACTTATTGGGTTTAGTATTTGGGCGTTTCGATCGTGGTGACAGGAAGAGGGGGAGTAGGTAAAACTACCGTTACCTCCAATTTGGGAGTTGCATTGAGCAAGTTAGATCACAGCACAGTCCTAATAGATGGTGATATCCACCTTCCTAACTTGGGTTTTTACTTCAAGTTGGAAATGGTGGAGAATAACCTTCATAAGGTTTTAAACGGTGAGATCCCACTCGAATATTCTCTTTATGAACACCCATCGGGTGTATTGGTTATACCGGGGAGTTCCGTGATCGATGAATCCTTAACAGTTAACACAAAGAGGCTCCCGTCGATAGTAGAATCTCTTACCAAGCAATTTGACTTTGTACTGGTTGATGCTCCACCCGGAATACCTCTTCCAATCATAGAGATACTCCCTGTGTGTGATGCACAGTTGATTGTGATTGAATTAGGGCGTTTTCCACTGGTAACCGTCGAAGAATTGAAAAAAATTGGTAATGCCTCCAAAATGACAAATTTTGTTGTTATAAATAAATATGATGGTTCAGAACAAATTTTAAAGTCTTTTGCAGCGCAAACAGACTCGTACCTACCGATATTGGGCATAATATCCTACGATAAGAAGATTTCATCATCACTAAGGTCAGGCATCCCTCACTTACATTCTAATCCTAAGTCTTTAATTTCGAAATCGTTCCTACAACTTGCTGAAGAGATCGCTAAATGGAAGCACGGCGTAAAAGTAAGAAAGTTGGTTGGATAATCTTTAGAGGAGGACTTCGACCAGCATTACCATTCCTATCAGATCATTTTTCCTGATGTCTGCCTCAATTCCTGCTAAAAACATAGCATAATCGACGTTACGGTCTTCGTTTAAACGTTTCAAAGTCTCTTCTCCTACTGCGATAACATGTCCATAAGGATTTGTCGCATAAAGGGTGTTAAGCAATATGTATCCTGCAGGGATTACTATTGGTTTGATTTTTAGAGATTTGGCATGACCTTTCTCTATAGTTGCATCTTGGTCCGCGATTATATGCTCTATGCGAATGCGATCACTTATTACTCCTTCAAAAGATATATCTTCTACTTCCTCCCTCTTTAAATCCGTCCTTCTTAGTACCCTCACCATTATCATCACCAAAAAACAGAAAAGTCTTAGTTTATTTATTTAACTTTCGCATAAATATAGTGAACTCCTACTTGTTACGATGAAAATAAATAGTTTCATGCGAGGAGTAATTCTATGCTCGATAGTTTAATAGAAGAGAGTGAAAGGATTTTTAAAGAGGTTAAACGTCTAGAAGGAGAAATAAATGAATATACTTCTCTCAGCATTAGAATTAAAACTAAAATAAAAGATAGAAATATAATTATTAAAGAAAAATTGGATGAAGCCCAGAGGAACCAACAAGAACGTGATTTACTTAATAAAATAGTATCGGATCTTAAAAATCAGCGTAACGAATTAAAGCAAATAATATTATCCAATTCAAAGGAATTATCTCTACTAAAAGAGGAAAGAGAAAAGATTATTGAAAAAATTGCCCTTCAATTAAAAGATTGGAATAGGGAATATAAAAAAATTCATGGATCATTGAAACACTTAGAACGCAAAATAGAGACCAGTGTGTTAACTAGACAAAGAGAAAACAAGTTAGTGGAAGAGGCAAACAATCTAAGAATCAGATTAAAGGAATTAGAGAATGCAGTGGCCTTACAAGATAAAATAATGATGTTAAGAAAAAAAAATAAAGAATTAAGAGAAAAGGAACAAAAATTGTATATAGAGATGGTGGAGCGTGTAGATCTGGCAAACGAACATCATAAAAAAATGCAAAGGTGCTACCAAGAAATAAACGAGAGTAGAAACATTACAAAAAAATTAAAAAATGACTTGTCAGACGTAGAGAGAAAGATAGAAATATTAAGAAAGCATATAAATGAAAACAAAAACGATTACTCCATTGCAAGTAAAAAGATCCATGAGATAAGAATCAAAGAAGAAACGAAAATGAAGGAGGAAAGAGAGAAGGAACTTCGAGTAGAGGCAGAAAAAATATTAGAAAACTTCAAAAAAGGAAAGAAACTCTCGACAGATGAGTTTTTGCTCCTAAAAAGATTCGAACTCTTGTGATTAAAATGGAGGGCGTGTGATATGGCAGATCTCCAAGCTATTACGCTACCGCAAGAATATGTTATGGCAATAATCATCTTAGTATTATTGTTGCTGCTATGGGCTATCCTAAGAGAGTTGAGAGTCTCCAGGCAGTTAGGATTGCAACTGGACGTCATGGATCGACAAATAGAACTTAAAAAGATAGGACTCGTAGAGAGCGATCTCTTCCTACGAAAGGTACATGATATGAAGATATCTTTACCAAAAGAGAAGGAAGAAGAGATCAGCAGACTCGAAAGAGAAACATTCGACTTGGCTAGGGAGTTGGCTGGTATTTACAACGAGGCAGAAGAAAGAATGAGTCGTCTTGAATTAGAAGTGGAACTTAAAAGAATCAGAGAGATTTTAAAACAAATAGAGGAAAAAGAGAAGGAATTGCTTGGTGAAAAATTATGACTGGATTAGAACTATTTATGGCTATCGTCTTATCGGGCTCAATACTAATATTCCTATTCCAGTTTTCTAAAAGAATAGATTGGAGTTCTATTCAGTTCAAGAATAGTTTGAAAGATGCTGGAGTCTCTCTAAAGAGGCATATAGTCACAGACAGAGATAACCTTGCGGAGAGGGTCGATAAATTCATAGAATCTAGGAGTTCTGAACTTATCCAAGAATGGTCGCTAGCAACCAAAGAGGATATAGAAAAGATAGAGATGAAAGTAGAAGACATAGAAAAGCGTTTAACAGGTCTTGATAAGGGAGTCGAGGAATTTAGAATCGAAATTTCCGAAAGATTAAGTTCTTTGAGCGAAAGACTTAAAAAAGTAGAAGATTGAACCCTACGACCATCTAAAAGGTCTCTCACCACCTTCTGAAAGGTGGATCATCAGGTCGAGTTGCTTCGCAACTCAACATCTCAAATAGAATATAAATGAGATAGAATGCCCTTTAAAACCCATAAGATTTGCTCTACCTCCGAAGGAGGTACCACCACGACCTTCTAAAAGGTCGATCATTAGGTCGAATTCGCTAACGCGAATTCAACATCTCAAATAGCAATAAACGAGATAAAACGGCCTAAAAAGCATAAGAACCGATCTACCTCCGAAGGAGGTAGTTCCTTTGATCCACCCTTTATAAAAGGTGGTGGAGATGCATTTGATCAACCTTTAATAAAGGTTGTCTCAAATAGCAAAAAGCGAGTTCACCAATCTAAAACCAAAGTACGGGGCCGTAGGGTAGCATGGTCAATCCTTCGGGCTTTGGGAGCCCGTGACTCGAGTTCAAATCTCGGCGGCCCCACTCAAACTTTTTTCAAAAAGTTTGATCAAAAAAGTACTACCTCCTCCGGAGATAGAACGTTCCAATC
>CAYFZR010000065.1:0-91463 GCA_964347835.1 uncultured archaeon | reverse complement strand
ACGACGATATCAGGATTGCCCCTATAAATTGAAGCATCGAATGAATAACAATATAACTCAACTGGATCCTTCCTTACTTTATTCTCACCTATGGAGTTTTTTATTTTCTCATAAAGCCTTTCTTGTAGTTCTTTTTCCACAAATCATACCTCCAAAAGGACTCAGATCATTGTAAAACTGCCTTTATTAAAATATTTTTCGCAGATAGTAAATATTATCGTAAATTAAAATACAACACTTTTGAGTTTTTACCATGGCTTCGCAATCGAGATTAGTCTTCGCTCTCCCCGTATTTTCTCGGCATTACTACGAGGGAAGGTGGACAGTTTACCGCTAAATATCTTGCTGTTCTGTCACCTTTATTATAAACTGTGTGCGGTTTTGTTGAAGGAAAGTAGATTCCATCTCTTTCTTTCAACGTAAATATTTCATCATCTATTTTTACTTCGATTTCACCATCTAAAACCAGTATAAACTCATCGCCGCGATGGACATATGGATCTTTTCCAGTAGAGGCTCCGGGCTCAAATGTAGCGATAGCAGGTTCCATAGCACTATCTCCCTCGGGTTTTAACAAATCTACCACAATCCCTGGAAACTCGCCATATTTTCTATATTCTCCTTTCCTAAATAGGAAGACGTCAGATTTTTTCTCAGACAAAATTAGCCCCTCCCAGACCTACTTTTTTATTTAAACTAAGTTATACTTATGTTTTCTCACTCTGGAAATATCTTCAGTAAAGAAATAAATTTAATACTATTGTCTTGAAGATAAATATCAGGGATGGAATGGCTGAAATAAAAGCAATTCTCTTCGATCTTTACGGTACGCTTTTAACTTGGAATAAGGAAGATTCACAAGAAATTGGCATTTCTATATGCAAATTAGCCGAAGAACTTGGATACGATGTGAGATACCCCGAATACGAAAAAGCACGCAACAAAGTTTATTTTGATTATAGTCTCGGCAAACTCGATGACGATAGGAGCGCCGTTAAAAAAATTTTCTCTTTTTTAGGACATGAGTTATCTGAGCCCCATCTTGAACTCTTGCTGAAAATTTATAAAAGGTATTATGAACTTGTTTTTCCAGCGATCAACGTTGAAAATATGCTTAAAGATCTTCAACAAAAATATAGACTGGGCATAGTAACCAATGCTCCTTTAAAATGGGTCTTATCTGATCTGAATCATACTGGATTGTCGGATTATTTTGAATTAATTTTAACCTCAGACATGGTAAAAGTTCGCAAACCACATAGACAGATATTTGAAAAAGCGGTCTATTCACTTGGAATTACTCCAAAAGAATGCATATTCGTTGGAGACGATCGTAAAAGAGATTGCAAAGGCGCTGGAGAGGCAGGTCTTAGTGTACTATGTTATGGGATCGACTTCACAGATTTCATCCATTTACCCCATAAAATCAAGGAGTTAAAAAGAAGAGCAAAATAATTAAATCTTACCTCGTTAAAAAGTTATGTTGAGGTCCAAAAAGATCAACTTAAAAAAATAAGTTGTTAAATAATGCGTTAGGGCAGGAAAAGCTTCATGATGGACATCTGCAGAGAGGGAGTAAATACCATATTGGAAAAATTGAGAGATAGAAATTTATCATTTGAAGATAAAAATGTACTGGTAACGGGCGGAGCAGGTTTTTTAGGATCTTGGATTTGCGACGTCCTGGTTTCGCAAAACGCTAACGTTACATGCATAGATAATTTTTCAAGTGGAAGTTTAGACAACGTTAAGCACTTAGAAGACAAATTAAAATTAATAAAACATGATATCTCCCAGCCTATATTTTTTGATGAGAAATTCGATTTGGTAATGCATCTTGCTAGTCGTGCTTCTCCATTAGAGTTTTCAAGATATCCGATCCAAATTCTCAAGGCAAATACTTTAGGCACCTGGATTGCCTTAGGAATAGCAAAAAAATACAATTCTAGATTCCTTTATACAAGTACAAGTGAGATCTATGGAGATCCAGATACTAAATTTGTTCCTACCCCGGAGTCCTATTATGGAAACGTGAATCCAGTAGGCCATCGAGGATGTTATGATGAAGCAAAGAGATGTGGAGAATCATTTGTGATGGCGTATAATAAAGAACATGGATTAGATGTCAGGATTGCTAGAATATTCAATACCTATGGACCAAGGATGCGCGCCGGCGATGTTTATGGTAGGGTTGTTCCGAGGTTTATAGAACAAGCACTCCACAATAAACCCATTACTGTATTTGGAGACGGCAATCAAACTAGATCCTTTGTCTATGTCACAGATCAAATACTCGGTATTTTATATCTTTCTTTGCTGGAAGGATTAGATGGAGAGGTAATAAATATTGGAAACAACAAAGAAACAAGGATAATAGAATTAGCAGAAATAACAAAAATATTAACAGGATCTAAGTCAGCGATAACATTCCATCCAATACTGGAAGATGATCCTAAGAGGAGATGTCCAGATATATCGAAAGCAATAAAATTATTGAATTGGAAACCCCAGATTTCTTTAGAAGAGGGGCTGAAAAAAACCATTGAGTGGTTTAAGCATGAAGGCAGTTATCTTGGCAGCGGGTCTAGGGACTAGGATGAGACCTTTCACATTCACAAGACCTAAGCACATGCTTCCGGTAGCAGGTAAACCGATACTCGAGCATGTTATCGTAAAGTTGCATAATTCAGGCTTCAGGGATATAATCATAGTAGTAGGACATCAGGGCGAGTATATTAAGGATTATTTTGGAGATGGAACACGATTTGACCTCAATATAAAGTATGTTACGCAAGAAAGGCGTATGGGTTTGGCTAACGCCTTAACGTGCGCTAAACATTATCTTGACGATGATTTTTTGGTTTATCTAGGTGATGTACTAAGCGATATTGGCTTAAACGCTTTATTGAAATTCCATAAGGAAAATGAAGCCGAAGCCACCTTAGGTCTGGCCAAAGTAGATGATCCGGGTAAATTTGGAGTTGCAAAGATCTCAGGAAATCGTATAACTCACTTAGTCGAGAAACCGAGAATTCCTCCAAGCAATCTTGCGATAGCTGGAATCTACGTCTTTGATCCAATGATATTTGACGTTATAGATACCTTAGAGCCTTCATGGCGTGGTGAGTACGAGATTACAGACGCAATTCAAGTACTTGTCAACAGAGGAAAATTAGTGCTCGGATACACTATTGAAAGGTGGTGGAAAGATACGGGTCATCCCTTCGATCTTCTGGACGCGAATATTAAGTTCTTGAGCAACATATCTCCTGATAACAAAGGAGACCTAGATAGAGACGTAAGTATAGAAGGAAACGTAGTCATAGAAGAAAAAGCAATAGTAAGATCTGGAACTCGTATCGTGGGCCCTTCTTATATATCAAGAGACACAGACATAGGTCCTAACTGCACGATAGGTCCATATACTTACATCTGCCCAGGTACGAAGATATCAAGTTCCTCTATTATCGTTAATTCCATCGTTTTGGATAACGCGATAATTTCAGATGATGTCTGTTTAGAGAGAAGCATAGTTGGAGAGGGTTCTGAGTTAGCATCCAAGGTCATTGCAAAAGGATCTATCAAAGATTTTGGCGTTGTAATTGGTGATTTCTGCGTGATAGGCCCGATGTTCCACTTCAGACCAGGAAATGTAGTCGGACCGTACAGTAAACTCGATATGGTGAGATAATGATCTCAATCATAGGAACAGGCTACGTTGGATTAACAACGGCAGTTTGTTTTGCGTCTATCAACTTTGATGTAATCTGCGTAGACATCGATGAAGAAAAAATAAAGAAGATAAAAAGAGGAGAAATTCCTTTTTATGAACCTCAATTAGGTGATTTATTAAAAAAAGCATCAGGAAAATTGGAATTCACAACAGATACAAATTATGCCATCCAAAACAGTGAAGTATCTTTTATTTGTGTCGGCACTCCAAGTAACCCAGATGGTGGCATCGATTTAAAATACGTGGAATCAGCATCGTTTGAGATAGGAAAGGCTCTAAAAGGCTATCACACCGTTGTGGTCAAGAGTACAGTTATTCCAGGAACAACTGATAATATCATTAGACCAATCTTGGAGAAATCTTCAAATAGAAAATTTGGAGAAGATTTTGGAATAGTGGTTAATCCAGAGTTTTTGAGAGAGGGCAAAGCGGTATATGATTTTTTCAATCCTGATCGAATTATAATCGGATCTTTAGATAGTAGATCTCAAAAGGAAATTGCCAAGTTATACGAGAGTTTTGACTGTCCAAAATTGTATACAGACTTCAAAACTGCTGAAATGATTAAATACGCATCCAATGCTTTCTTAGCAACAAAAATATCCTTTATTAATGAACTTGCCATCATATGCGACGTTTTTAATGTCAATGTTGATAAAGTCGCAGAGGGTATGGGTTTAGACCATAGAATTTCTCCACACTTTCTCAAAGCTGGACCCGGTTTTGGCGGATCTTGTTTTCCCAAGGATGTTCTTGCCATTATAAGCGCGTCGAAAAAGATTGGATACGAACCAATTTTACTCGAATCTGTCCTGGAAATAAATAAAAGACAACCTCTCTATGTAGTAGAAACAGTAAAAAATACCTTATCAGGACTTAATGGAAAAAAAGTAACCGTATTAGGACTTTCTTTTAAGCCAAATACAGATGACATGAGGAATTCTCCAGCAATTCCCATTATAAACGAACTTCAAAAAAATGGGGCGAGAGTAATTACTTATGATCCCAGAGCAATGGAAAACGCAAAGAAAATATTTGGTGATTCTATAGAATATGCAAAGGACCTTGAATCTTCTCTTAAAGATAGTGATTGTTGTGTGATAGTAACGGATTGGGAAGAGTTTAGGGAAGTAAAAAAACACACAAAGAACATGAATAAGCAGATTTTAATAGATACTCGGCGTATTTTGGAAAAAACAGACGATGATGTTATACATATAGGTCTGGGGAGAGGAGATAGTAAGATTTAAGATTTTTTGCAAATTTTTGTAACAAGGTAATGCTTAAGTAAGATTCTAACCATAGTCAACCATGGGATAGTATGGAGGACATGCCGCCTGTAATTGCCACCGTAGGAGGGCGAGGGACAAGATTATTTCCTTTAACGCTGCATCAGCCAAAACCACTTGTAGAGATGTGCAATAAATCGATTTTGGCTATATTATTTGAAGGACTGGCTGATCAAGGATGTAGAGAGTTCTACATCGCTAGCAAAGGTGATGTGAATACTACGAGACTGAAAGAATTTTTCAAAGAAGGTAAAGGATTTTCTGGTAGATTAGGATTAAAGAAAGACGCTATATTTCGCTATCAACCAAGATATGATGATAATGGAAGCGGAGATGCAGTTAGATTTAGTATAGATTACTTCGATATTGACGGAGACGTACTGGTTGTTAGCGGTGACAATGTAGTAGACATTGAGATAAAAGAAATGTTCGAATACCACAAAAAAAAGGAGGCGCTACTTACAATAGGACTCAAAATATTGGAGCCTCATGAGTCTGTTTCTCAGTTTGGAGTTGCAGAGGTCACCAATGACAATAGAATTATAAAGTTTGTCGAAAAACCTAAAAAAGGAGAAGAACCATCTAGGCTTGTAAATACTGCGATATATCTATTTTCTCCAGAGATCAGAGAAGTCTTTAAGGAGATGGGGGATAAGGTAAAGGACTTAGGAGGAGACGTAGTACCTTACCTAGTAGATAAAGGATATCCTATCTATGGTTTTCCGTTCCATGGTTACTGGGCAGATGTTGGAACTCCCGGAAGTTATCTTCACACCAGTTTTGATGTATTACACAAAAAACTTGGGCATATTAGACTTATAAATGAGTGTGAGATTTGTGGGTTAAATAGATGGGTTTTAGCCTCTACGGAGGAGAGAAATAAGTCTAAACTACTAAGCGGAAGCATTCACCTTGGAGAATATACCTTAATAGGAAGAGACTGTGAAATCGGAGATAATGTATGGATAGAAAACTCCTCGATAGGAGACAACTGTATAATAGAAGACAACGTAACGATTAGAAACAGCGTTGTAATGGATTTTGTGAATATAGAAAAACATTCTAGCCTAAACAAGTGTGTGGTGGGTAGATATACTACTATTGGGTCAGGAAGTTTGTTAGATAGCGATTTTCCACTAGAATTCTATGGAAGAGATGTAGACAAAACTGTGGTTGTTGGAGAAAATGTTGAAATTTTTGAAAATTCAGTAATAGGTCCTGGAAAAAGAGTAGCACCGTTAAAAGAGACCCATGAAATATTGAGAACCGGAAAATATATAGAACTCGGAATGGACGAGAAGAGTCTTTACTTTATGGAAGTCTAGAAAGAGTTTTATGAAGTAATCGTTTTTTACCACCATAAGGTGGTTTCGTGCTCGGTGAAATCAAAATAGTCGTAAATAAGAAAAAAGGGAAAAAATTCTTATCAGAAATCTATAATAAAAAATCCGCCTTTTTGTGTGTTTTAGGAAATACAGAGACAGCAAAAATTCATGGAATATCTGCGGCAGGAGCCTTTCCTGAGATTACAGATCTTACTCCCACCGGAGATCTAGAGTTTCTTTTTTTAGAAAGGTGCATATGCTTAGAAGGAGTTCCAGTAACGCCTGATGGCATTCCTACTCCGGCTATAATTACATTAGCATGCAAAAATCTAGCGAAATTTCCTATATTTGGTATTAGTGCTGGTCTTAGGGTAAATCCGGCAGTACCTTTTATTGTAGTTGGTTCAATCCCTGGAAATGACATAAGAACCGGCAATGCAGTAGAAGATCCATTTAAAATCTATGATAAGGGAAAGATGGTCGGAGAACTAATCGCCAAGACCTCAGACTTTCTATGCATAGGCGAGAGCATTCCAGGAGGAACCACAACGGCTCTAGGAGTTCTCCTTGCTATGGGAATAGATGCCAGAGATAAGGTGAGCAGTAGCATGCCACATAATCCAAGCGAATTAAAAATAAAGGTTGTGGAAGAAGGATTAAAAAATGCAGGAATAGAAGAGGGAGATTGTCAGGAAGATCCTATAATGGCAATAAAAGCTGTAGGAGATCCCATGCAGGCTGCATTCAGCGGAATTGTAGATGGCGCCTCTAAATACGCTCCGGTAATAATTGCAGGAGGAACCCAGATGTGCGCAATATTGTCTATCCTTTCCAAAAAAAATCCTAATTCCTTGGAAAATATTATATTGGGGACAACAAGGTGGATACTAGAGGATAAAACCTCCGATATTGAATTTTTGGTCAAAAAAATCTCAAGTCAAGTACCCATCGTTGGAGTTGATTTAGATTTTTCTAAAACCAAGTACAATGGATTACGGGCTTATGAGAGAGGAGTTGTTAAGGAAGGCGTAGGGGCAGGAGGAGCATCACTTACAACTTTGGTCATGATTCCTGAGTTAAAGGTTCAAGATATAGTAAACGAGGTTGAAAGGATTTACTCCAAAATAGTTTAATTCAAAAACCTACTGCTCCCATGATCCGCTCTTAATGTAGTTTTTTTCAACGCATATTTCATTTATACGTTCTGAGTTTACGTTTCCGGCATAGACCCAGGCTATTTTCTTTGCGTCATCTTTTAGTAGTACTTCGATTTTCTTCCGGATAAAAAGGCTTTCTGGATTATTTTTTTCATAGCACTCGTATCTATCCAGAATATGTATCTTTTCCAGTAAATTCTTTATAGTAAAAATTTTTCCATAAACATACTCATCTTTAGATTCTATAAGCATGGGAAAGTTACCACATTTATACAATCTGCCATTAACTTTTCCTTCTTCTATATTTATTGGATAGTCACGAATCAATTTTCTTAATAATTCTGTGTTCATGAGAGTTCCGTATACGAATAAAGAATCTAGGTTCATAGTTTTTTATCTAAGAAATCCAAAATAAAAAGGTTGTCTTATTAAGAGATTCGCAAAACTGAAATAAATATATATATACTTCCAAGCACATAGAATATTATGTATTCAACGATTAATGAAGATATAAATGATTCTGTTTCTCGATTGATAAAAGATTTTGCTGTATGTTATGATGTGATAGAGAACATGCCTAAATTATCTTTTCCAAAAGAACAATACGATTTTTCGAAGTTATTGATTGAAAAAATTGGAAAGAGTCTAAAAGATTTTTTAACAAAATATATAGACGAAGAAAAAGCAAAAGGCGTCATTATTGGAGCTATTGAGGACGTAAAAAAAAGCAGAGAAGATTTCGGAAGGTACGAGGTTGTTCCATATTTTAGAAGGGAAGAAATGAATTTCTTGGTAAATCTTCATGAATGGGCTCTAAAGTTTTCCATGCTTACTGTACTAAGTAAAAAAGGCTTATTAGAATTTTCAAAAGAAGATATAGAAGATAATAAGTTTATTGGGGAAATTAAAATCCCGGAAAACATTATTTCAGAAGAGATAATTGGTGAGATAATAAGCAAAGGTATAGAGATTTTATCATCAAAACTAAATGACGAGAGGAAAAATCTCTTAGAAAAAGAGACTATCGGCGATTTTAAAAATAAAATTAGAATGTATGATCTAGATCAAGACCTATGGTCTTTTTTCACAGCCATAGAAACCGTAAGACTACTTAAAGTTAGTTCTTCCAGCGTGAAGGACCTGATAGATACGTCTGAACTGATAAAAAAGATGGCAAAATTAGAGAAAGACTTTCTCTGAATCATCTTTTTAAGAGATTAAAAATTTCATTTCCTCAGCCTGTTCTTTTTAGCCTCCTAAAGTTTATCTATCCCTTGAAGACGGTTCTTTACATCTGAATAGATGCAAAAAAATTTATTAACCTCACATAACTTTCTAATATGCGCAATTATTAAGATAATTCAATTATATATTTGCTGGTGGGAGGGCTTTTCAATGGTCTTATCGGTATGCAGAATCTCCGAAAATTTCCATCCATATCAAGGGGGCGCGGAGAGGAGTGCACATCTCTACTCTTATTATTTATCAAAAGCAGGGATTAAAAACATAGTTTTGACCTCTGCGCTACCTGGTACAAAAAAAAGGGAAAAGGTTAATGATAATTTTGAAATTTATAGATTTGATGGCGTTTATTCATCTTATCCTAGATCTCCAATACCGAAGTTAAATTTTTTAAAAAGAGCAAAAAAAATAATCGATAAACAAAAATTAGATCTGATTCATGTACATCATTTCGATTCTGTTTTTAACCCATGGTATTTGAAGAAATTAACAGGTTTGCCGTTAATTTATCACCAACACGATTACACTAGGATATGTTCAGCATTGGACAACAAATTGATCTACAACGATGAAGTTTGTTTTGAAAAATTTAGCTTTACAAAATGCATTAAGTGTTTAAAGAATCGAGGTCACTACAGTTTCGAATCCTTTTTAAACGTATTTAATAATAGGATCGGTCTAAAATACCTTGAATCGGCGGATAGGATAATATGTGTTAGTGAATTCGTCAAAAACGTCTCTTCAAAAATTTTACCGTCAAAAAATATTTCCAAAGTTTATAATATGGCAGATCCGAATCTCATAGACTTAAGCAAAAAAATTTCCAGTGAAGATGATTCTAAAAAAATTGTTTTATTTTTAGGACGGTGGATAAGGGGAAAAGGAATAGAAACATTAGTAGAAGCAGCAGAAAGAATTGTTAAAAGTGATTCCTCAGTTAAATTCAAAATGCTGGGTGCTGGACCTCTCAAAAAAGAAATCATTGAGGAAATCAATAAAAAAAGGCTGAACGAGAATATTCTAATTTTGGGCAAAAAAGTTGGTATGGATCTTTGGGAGCAATATGCTAACTCATCGCTAGTAGTCGTCCCATCAACATCTCCAGAACCTCTAAGCAGAGTAATTTTGGAGTCATATTCTTTTAAAAAACCCGTTATAGCCTCTAAGACTGGGGGCAGCCCAGAATTGGTGAAAAATGGAGAAACAGGATTGTTTTTCACTCCAGGAGACTCGGAGGAACTCGAAGATGCTTTATGCAATTTGCTATACGATAAAAACTCTGCAAGATCGATGGGAGAATTAGGACACGAAACTCTGGAAGACTTCTTACCCGACAGGATTATTCCTAAAGTTATAGAGATATATGAAGAAACTATAAATTAATGAAAGTTAAAACGACGATAACTAATTGAAAATTTAAACAGATTACTTAGGGCGTTAAGAGATGAAATTAAATCTGGGTTGCGGATTGAAAAAGAGAGAAGGGTTTATAAACATAGATATAAACCCGGATTTTGAGCCGGATAGAATATTAGATCTAAACGTTACTCCTTATCCCTTCGAGGATAATTCTTGTGAATATATCCTAGCATTTGAATTGTTAGAACATCTTACGATACATCCCATTGATTTCTTCAGAGAATGCTTTAGAATATTAAAATCCGACGGAATCTTGGAATTCACAACGCCGAATATGTTCACCGTTAGACGAAAAATATTATATCTTTTAGGTAAAATTCAATGGGAAAGCGGTTGGAACCCTTATCACACGAAATTAGTACACCCAAAGGATTTAATGAAAGTATTAAGACTTGTTGGGTTCGATCCTACATATGTAAAGGATTATGACAGATTTTACTATAACTGGTTTCCAAATTTATTCGGCTGGTCTATCCACGTTAAAGCAAGAAAGAGAAGATAAGTTAAGCAGCGTGGCTCGCTGCACACGCTAATTTATTAAGAATAATTTTATACTGAAATAAAAAATACTCTTTTTTGAGAGATTCGAGTCTTAGTAGAATTACACGAAAAAATTATATATATTTTAGATTAAAAGCCACTTATTATTTTTCGATTTTCAAAGAAGGGAGGTTTATGAATGAGAAAATTCAGAAAAAGCGGATTTCTGAAATTGCTGCAGGCATTAGAGGCGATAGATTTGGAAAAATTATTCGCAGCAATTGATATTGAAAAATTGCTTCTAGCCAAAGACGAGATTGGTGAAGAATTTAGATACAACATGTATAAGAATGCTTTATACCATCTGGGCGAGGGAACCCGAATTTGGCCGGGCGTTACATTTAAGCACATGGATAAGATTTCCGTAGGGAAATACACCGAGTTAAGAGAAGGTTGTTATTTAAGAGCAAATACGGATAGGGAAATAGGGATAAAAATCGGCGACTACTGTGAGATTTACAGAGATGCGCATTTATGTACCTATGACGGGTATATCGAACTCGGCGATCACTGCACTGTTCATGAATTTTGCATGTTGTACGGACATGGTGGCATAGAATGTGAGGATGGAGTCCGCATAGGAACCCATGCCATACTCGTTTCCTTTGACCATGTCTTCGAAGAAACAGATAAGTTCATCTACGAGCAACCCTGGGACCTAAAGCCTATAAAGATTGGGGCAGATAGCTGGGTCGGCTCAGGCGCAAAGATTCTGGGCGGCGTAAAAATAGGAAGAGGCTCGATCATAGGCGCAGGATCAGTAGTTACAAAAGATGTACCCAAATATTCCATTGCGGTTGGCGTTCCTGCAAAACCCATTATTAAGAGGCGCCCCGAAGAGGAGATACCAGAAGATATCAAGAAAAGGGTTATCTAATGAAGAAAAAGGTGATGACAATGTTAAAATTTGGTATCGAATTTGTTCCTGCAGAACCCATCATAAATCTTGTTAAATACGTTGCCGAGGCTGAGAAAAGCGGATTTGAATATTGCTGGATAACTGACCATTACAACAACAGAGATGTATATGGGACTTTATGTACATTAGCGCAGTGGACATCTAAGATCAAGCTCGGTACAGGCGTTACGAATCCTTACACAAGATCGATAGCCCAAACAGCCTCTTCCATTCTAACGGTTGACGAGGCTTCAAATGGCAGAGCTGTATTAGGCATAGGTCCGGGGGATAAAGCCACCTTTGATGCTCTGGGTATAGAATGGATAAAACCCGTAACGACCATAAGGGAAACTGTTGCAGCGCTCAAAGATCTAATTTCAGGAAAGACAACCCAGTACGAGGGTGATGTAATAAAGTTGAAAGGAGCCAGATTAGCTGTTAAGCCAACTTCGCCTTCTATACCAATCTATATAGGAGCTCAAGGACCCCAAATGCTAAAAACAGCGGGGGAAATTGCCGATGGAGTTTTGATAAACGCATCTCACCCCAAAGACTTTGAATTCGCGATTAAACAGATAAAAGAGGGGCTAAAGGCAGCAGGAAGAAAGATGGAGGATATAGATGTAACCGCTTATGCATGCTTCTCGTGCGATAGAAAGCCCGAGAAAGCTATGAACGAGGCAAAGATTGTAGTTGGATTCGTCGTAGCTGGATCTCCGCCAATGGTTCTAGAAAGACACGGCATCGATATAGAGAAAGCTAAGAAAGTCAGCGATGCAATAGCCAAGTTCGACTTCAAAACAATTATGGGCTTAGTTAACAGCGACATGATTGAGGCTTTCTCCATAACTGGAACCCCTGACGATTGTAACGATAGAATAATTGACCTAAGAAAGATTGGTGTAACCCAAATAGTCGTGGGCTCTCCAATAGGACCAAACAAGTTAAGATCGATACATATGATTGGAAAAGAAGTTCTACCCAAATTTAGACCTTAAAATATACAGTTATTGAATTAGCTCTATACAGTCGGGTTAACAACCTAAACCACACAGAAAAAAAGAGATTTTGAAGAGAGTTAATTATCCTCTAATCCTCTTTCTTTCTCTTCTTTAAGTCTTCTTTCCATTTCTTCGTCGGTGGCGGGACAACATTAAATAAGAAGAAAACCATTATCAGAGTGGGAAAAAATTGGCCACCGTGGAAAAGGAGGCAGAGACATTTGTGTTATTCTTTCAGTTTTGATATCTTCATTAGAAATGTTAAATTTAACAATCTTTCGTATTTTAACGAAAGTTTTTCCATATACACTCATACTGATTGGTGGTATATTTGCGCACAGTAGGAGTCGATGTTGTATACGGCTCAATTAGAGGAAAAAGACAACCATACTTCTCTGCCGTTGGAGTAAAAGATGGTAGCGTCGTTTTTTCTTTTGAAAGAGTCAGCTATCACAAACTTTTAAGGCTAATTTACAAAGAAAAGCCGAATATACTCGCCACGGATAACGTATATGAATTAGTACCTAACAGGAGGCGCCTGAAACGTTTTTTGGATAATTTATCTCCAGAAACCAGAATCGTCCAAGTAACTGGCACATTTGGGAAACAAATTCCCCTGCATAAAATCGCTAAAAAATATGGAATCCATCTCGGAGAGAGGGCTTCTTCATTAGAAGAAGCCTGTGTATGTGCATTACTCGCAGATAAGGGTATAGGAACAGAAATAGCACAAATTGAAGACGCTACCAAAATCATTGTGAGTAGAGCAAGAAGCATTGGACCGGGGGGATTTAGCCAAGCAAGATACAGAAGAAAGATTCACAATCTGATCCAGCAGGTTACAAGAGAGGTTAAACGAAACTTAGATGAAAAAAGTATTGACTATGACTTAAATATTAAAACCAAAGATCAAGGATATTCTAGAAGCGAATTTACTGCTTATGCAACCTACCCTAAGATTAAGAAGTTTTTAAGAGAAGTAAAAGGTCCTGACGTCAGGGTTACAGTAAAACCAACAAGAATGAAAACATTTGAAAAGAGAAAACAATCTTCTCCTTTGATTGTGGGAATAGATCCTGGAACGACAACGGGTTTATCAATACTTGATCTCAATGGTCGCCTTTTATCCATCAAAAGTATGAAAAATATGTCAAGAAGCGACATAATAAATTTTGTAGGAAAATTCGGCACTCCTGTGATAGTAACAACAGATATCCACCCTCCTCCAAAACAGATTGAAAAGATATCAGCAATATTTAATGCTAAGTTGATTTCTCACGATCAACTAAGCGTACAGGATAAGAGGGAAATTGTCAACGCTTACATAATGGAAGAGAAAATACATCCTCCCAACGATTCCCATCAGAGAGACTCTTTAGCAGCTGCCATCAAGGCATTTAATTCTTATAAAAATAAATTTTTACAGATAAGTAGTAAACTAGAAGATATTGGTTTCAAGGGGGACGTTAATAAAATAAAGGAACTAACGATAAAAGGCTACACGCTGAGAGATGCTGTCAATATGGTAACCGAGAAAAAAGAGAAAACAAAGAAAGTAGTGGAGAAGCACCCAGAAAAAGATGATTTGAAAGATTTTATAAACAAAATTAAGAAATTAGAAAAGAGAATTGATAGATTAGAGGAAGAAAACGTATTTTTAATAGAAGAAAAGGAGAAAATAATTTCTGAGAAAAATGAGTTACAAATAAAACTCGAAAGAATCGTAAAAGAGGAAGATATAGAGATACGAAAAGATACTCTTCTTAGAGCAAAAGAAAAAATGATTGAAGATTTAAAAACAGAAATAATTAAGGAAAAGGAGAGATCCTCAAGATATGCAAAAGAACTTCAAAGATTAAAAAGAATTCACTCTTTAGAACCCTCAAAAAAGATAAAACCAGTTAAAATACTGAACACATTCTCTAAAGACTGTATAAAACAATTAAAAGACCAAGTTGGACTCTCTAACGATGTTATATACATTATGGATGTGAGTGGAGGTGGAGCCTCCACAGCAAAATCATTGGCGAAAGGCGCAAAATGTATCATAGCGAAAAAAGGGATGTCACACGTAGCAGAAGAGGTATTTAAACAAGAGAATATTCCTATAATAGATCCTGATAAGGTAAAACTCAGACATGTTGACGATTTTGCAGTTATAGATTCAGAACTCTTCAAGAAAGAAATTGAGAATTGGCTATTGGAAGATAAAAAACAAAAAGATATGGAACATTTAGACACAATCGAGGATATCATCTATGAATACAAAGAGAGAAGAGCGAAAGAACTCTTGAGAACGAATGAAAATGAATAAAATGCAGCGTGGCTATGGAACGTGGCTCGTTCCATCCGCAATGAACTTTTAAAAAAAGTTCAATCAAAAGAAAGATATTTTATAAACGGTACCAAATGAGCCTTTTTCTACTCTAAATATTATATGGGGGTGTAGAGAGGGGGCGATTGCCCCCTTCTTTATATGGGGGTTTAGAAAGGGGGTGATGAGGTAAAATAGCATAATTTCAGTATAAAATGTATTATTACCCCCTTCTAGCGTGGCTCGTTACATTTGAACTTTTAAAAAAAGCTTAATCAAAAAACTGCACCTAATTGATAAACAATGAAAAATCTTGAAAAATGGGGGGGGCAGAGGGCACAAGCCCTCTAAAATTAATTATCAACAATTTATTTTTATTTTTTACGATCAACGATCGGCAATAACCGAAATATATGATTTTTCTAAATTTTCGCCTTTGTCAAATCAAATGTTGATATTCTTTGAAATACTCCTTAATTTCGCTGTAAGCCTCTTGAGCTCTGTCAATACCTTCTCCCGTAAGTTTGAACTTTTTCTTTTTTCTGATTATTAGACCTCGAGAAACCAATTTTTCGATAGATTTTTTGTATCTGGACTTAAAAGCTCTAAGTTGCACATTTTCCGTTTTATCTAATCTTTCCCCCCTTGCAATTATCTTCTCTTCAGTCAATCCTTCGGGATGTTTCCTCAGAACCAATAAGATTTTTAACATCTGCTTGCTGAATCTCATTAACAATCACATATCACTCTATAATTATTGCGTATTTATTTTTTGATTTTGAAAAGAAAAATAATCTATAAAATTTTTTAAAAAATGAAAGAATATAAAAGAGCAATCGACGTGATGACGAAACCTTCAAATTTCTTTTGCATCGTTTATTCATCATGAAGATCAAGGTAAAAAGGATCGGGAAGGAAGAAGAATTATACTTGGAGGATGATAGTACCATATTAAATGCTCTTGGAATACTCAAAATAAATCCTGTTACTGTAGTTGTTAGCCTAAATGGCCGCATTAGGCCAGAGGAAGAGAGATTAAATGATGGCGATGTATTGGAAATTATAAACGTGATTTCTGGTGGCTAATTTGAAATGTGTTTGTGGTAACAAGGCAGTTATTAATTTGAGATATATTGGTAAAATTTTATGTGAATCATGTTTTACAACGTTCTTTGAAAAAAGAACAAGGCGAGAATTAAGGTTTTTGAAAGCTATACAAAAGGGAGACAAAATAGCAGTAGCAATCTCAGGAGGAAAAGACAGTTCTTGTCTCCTTTACATGGTAAGTAAAGTGGCATCTCAAATTCCAGACGTAGAGATCGTCGCCATTACCATTGATGAGGGAATCAGGGGATACAGAGAGCAGACATTAGAAAGTTGTAGAAGATTATGTAACGAATTAGACATTTCACACCACTTATACATTTTTGAAGACGAATTTGAATACTCCCTCGATAGAATGGTTAAAATTAGTAGAGAGAATGATCATGGAAAAAATCCCTGCACATATTGTGGTGTGTTCAGGAGATATCTCATAAACAAGTACGCAAGAGAACTTGGATGCAACAAGATATTCACCGGTCATAACTTGGATGATGAGGCTCAGGCAATAATGTTAAACATGATGCAAGGCGCGTTAAAGAAACTCGTTAGATTAGATCCTTTACCACACAGTATACATCCTTCGATAGTACCTAGGATAAAACCCCTTAGAAATTTACCGGAGAAAGAGGTAGCACTGTATACAATTTTGAAAGAGATTCCCTGCTCCTTGAATGAATGTACTTACTCTGGAACCTCTTTCAGAGCCGATGTACGTAATTTTTTAAACGATATAGAATGGAAGAGACCCGGAACAAAGTATGGGGTGGTAAGTTCTCTGGAAAAGATGTTGCCCTACGTTAGAAATCTGGTGGATGAGAAAATCGTGGAGTGTGAGATATGCGGTGAACCGACCTCTAGGAGCGTATGCAAGGCTTGTGAACTTCTGAAAGAAATTATCAAAGTCTAATCAAGATTTATTTACGCATTCTATTAAGCGTCTCTGCAACCTTTTTTCCGAGATTTTTGCAGATTTTTTCCCCTTCTGGATCTTCTTCTATTCCTGAATGCGCTATTCCTCCAAAGTGAGCCGTAGATTTGTCACTTACCGCTATCATTTCGTGCATGAACATAAAGTTATAGATCGCCATGTTAGTAAACTCTTGACCTCCATTTCTTGTCCTTCCTACTGATATAGCACCTCCTACCTTTCCTGATAACGCCATATTTTTTCTCCTCAAATAAAGAGTTCTGTCCATCATTCTTTTTAATTTAGCAGACACGGTACCAAAGTAGACCGGAGACGCCAATATTACCCCATCTGACTCTTCTAGTTTTTTATATAATTCCTGCATGTCATCTTTTATAGGACAAGGCTCTTCTCGGCATCTTTCGCATACATCACAATCTTCGATATTAAGTTTTGACAGTTCTAAGATCTCTGTTTCGAATCCTTCCTTTTTAATTTCCTCTATAGCAAAATCAAGGTATTTTCTTGTTGTTTTTCCGCGTCTATGACTGCCATTAATTCCTAAAACCTTCAAGGTCACACCTCCTCATAAGTTTCTATAAGAAAAGGATAGTAGTATCGGCGTTATAAAAACGGTAAAGGCAAAGGTTATCACCAGTGCGGAGAAGATTTCAGGAGAGATTATTCCCAATCCGGATCCAACTGTGATTACTGCCAAGGCTATCTCCGTTCTCGGTATCATACCTATGCCTATGACCAAAGATTCTTTGATAGATATTCCGCCTATTAAAGAACCGATACCACCACCTAAGATCTTACTCAGACTAGCCACAATCAAAAACAAAAATATGAGGTCTAAATTTTGATAACTCAAACCTAAATGAGTAGACATACCAACAAACGCGAAAAATATTGGAATAAAGAATCCACGAGATATTGCGGATACTTTTCCAAGCAAATGGTGGTCTGCTACTTTTCCAATAATAATACCTGCTACAAAACTCCCTATTATCATGTTTAGACCTATTTTTTCAGCAAAGAAAGCCAGTATTAAAGCAAGTATTACAAAAATCATGAAAGTACCTTCAACAAGGAGTAATTTGTTCATGTGAGTTGCTATAATATTTATTGTCTTAATGCCGGTGTAAAGAATAATAATAATGAAGAATATCCCTATTAAGGTGTTTAAAAACGTCTTGCTTATGGATACGTTTCCGAGAGAAAGAGAAGATACGATACCGAGGAGAGATATCCCCAAGATATCATCTATAATAGCGCTTCCGATAATGGTTCTCCCTACTATGGTATCTAATCTATCCATGTCCATCAAGGTCTTTACTGTAACTCCAATCGACGTCGCGGTAAAGGCGGTTCCGACGAATAAAGAGAGCAATATGTTTTTCCAAATGAAATAAGATGCGATAGATCCAAAGAAGAAAGGAAGGACCAAACCAAATATTGCCGTATACGAGGATTGCCATCCAACATCCATGAGGTCGCGAACATCTATCTCGGTTCCTGCCAAGAAGAGAAGAAACAATATACCGAGGTTAGCCATCTCTTTTATACTCTCCAAAGGAACAAAGAAAATTCCAAGTAAGATTCCAGCGATAATTTCTCCAACCACACTTGGTTGATTTAATCTCTGAAAAAATTCTCCGAATATAGTCGCAAAAATTAATATTAAAATGAGTTGAAGGAGAAAATCCAACTATTCACTCTCCGATAAAAGAGTATTTACGATGTCCCTTTTTACAATAATGCCTATAACTTCGTTATTTTTGTCTACCACTGGCAGTCCTCGCACATGATGTATCAGCATGAGGATTATGGCTTCTTCCAAGGTGGCGGAGGGAGATACGGTAATCGGATTTTTTGTCATCACGTCTCCAACCTTACTGGGAGACAAGATTCTAGCCTTACTTCCGAAAGTTCCAAACATCTCATGTCTACTCAAGTAACGTCTTTCTATAACCTTCATGACATCACTCTCACAAACTATGCCCACCAATTTGTTATCTTTATTCAAAACCGGAAATGCATTTACCTTTATTTCTTTGAATGTATCGGCTATTTTTTCAAAACTGTCGTCTTCACTCAGGGTAATGACCTTTTTCGTCATCACTTCCTCTACAGTTATGGTAGAAGGGTCTTTCATCTTCATTTCGAAACCTAAGTATATTTTTAAATAACATTTATTAAATCTATCTTTGGTGTCGTTTTGAGAACGTGGGATATCAGGGCATTGGTTCACGATGGTCTATTCAAACTCCCTCCTTTTAAGAATATCAAGGAGGAAGAGTTGAATATCTTTAAATGTATGTTATCTCCGATGGACCTCGAGGGGGTCAAGATATTAGATATTGGATGTGGTACTGGAAAGATCCTCTCTTTGTATAAGAACTTATCACACGAGAAGGAAAATCTACTTTATGGAATCGACATATCTCAAAACATGATAAGAATTGCTAAAACAAAAGCGTCAGACGTAAAATTTGTTAGGGCAAACGCATTAACTTTGCCCTTCAAAGATGGGAGTTTTGATTTTATTTCGATGATAGGCGTTTTAGAATATCTTAAAGAAAAAAAAGTTGCTTTAGGAGAAATATACCGGGTTCTAGAAAATAATGGAAAGGCTCTGGTATCTTTCTCTCAAAAAAATATCCTGAATATACCAAGGTTTTTGTGGGGAATCAGATTTTATATGTATGATGAAAAAGATATAATTAAGCAAATAGAGGATGCTGGATTCAAGGTAATCGAAAAGAGATCTAGCCCGATACAGACACAACTTCTATGTCAAAAGATTTGAGAGAAATTCATATGAACTTGGAGAGCATTAAAGAAGAAATTGAACAACAAATTGAAGAAAAAAAGGAGAAGATAGAGGTTAATGTTATCATTCCAGAACACATTTCAGTTGTGAGAGGTTACAACGATATATTACTCATTGACGCCAAGAGCGGGGACCGTTCCAGAATAAGGGCCAAAGACCACTTTATAGCGAACATCGAAAGAAACGGAGAAAATATTAAGATCTTATTTCTTGAGAAGAAAAGGGAAGTTTATCGCCCTTCTTATATTGATAGAGAGATAAAATATCCAAAGCATAGAAGAGCTTATTGGATTTTTCTGGTAGTTATTGCCCTAATAATAGTGATGGTTTTGTTCTACTTATTTCAATTTTTCAAAAAAGGCATTTTTAGCCTCTCTATTTAGGAGGAATCAAATGGAGGTGGAAAGTCTAGGTACTGATTTGGTGTACTTTACTTCTGACACAGATGACCTGTTTGACCCTGATTTCAAAAAAGAATTAGAAGAGGAACATGGAGAAGAAGTTTTATTAAGGGTAGAAGAAAAAAATAGGGCAAAAAAAGATGAAGTAAAGGATTTACTGGAAAAAGTATTCCCAAAGGGCATACAAAATATCTACTTCTCCGATTTCGGAGTCGTTCTTATAGAACTTAAGTTAAATTACTTTCTGGCAAATGTTAATTTGACAAAGGAACTCCTTGTTAAACAGACAGGATGGGTTTTTGAGATTATTGAGACTCGCGAAAGACTTTGTCAGGCTACCAGAAATGTAAACAAGGTACTGTACGGAGAAAGATCTGCGAGTCTAAAAAAAATAGGCAAAAAGTTAAGAGAAAAAGAAGAATTAAAGTGGAAGCGTATATCCTTCCTTGGAGGTTGCAGACAGGTAGGAAAGTCGTGCTTTCTATTTCATACGAACTCTGATAGTGTTCTTCTCGATTGCGGCATTGATGCATCTCAAACTCCGCCTCTTTTACCATCATTCGATTTACCCGAATTCGAAATCGATAGACTACACTCTGTCGTCATTTCTCATGCGCATTTAGACCACTGTGGGGCTGTTCCATACCTATATGAAAATGGCTTTGAGGGCGCTTTATTTTGCACCAGACCTTCGCTGGATGTTATGTATTTGTTGTGGAGTGATACCTTGAGATTGGCAAAAAGAAATTCTAGACCTTTATTTTCAAAAAAAGGGATAGAACTTTCTATAAAACATGCAATACCACTTGAATATGAAAAGAGCGTAATAGCATCTCCTAATGTGAAACTGACATTACAAAGTGCAGGACACATTATTGGATCTAGTTTAGTTCATCTATCTCTCAATGACTATAAATTGCTGTATACTGGTGATTTTAGTTATAGAAAGACTAGATTACTCGATATATCAAGAAAAAAATTCGACGCTGACACCCTAATCATAGAATCTACGTATGGCGGAAAGGAAGATCTTCATCCATCGAGAAAAGGAGTAGAATCAGACTTCGTAAGAGTTGTAAAGGAAACCATGGAAAGGGAAGGCACCGTTTTGATACCTGTAGCAGCAGTAGGCAGGTCCCAGGAGGTCATGCTTGTTTTGGAAGAGTACATGCGATCCGGCGCGCTAAAAAAATATCCTGTCTATATAGACGGCATGGTTAGAGAGGCTAACTTGGTATACACCCACTATTCCGATTTCCTCCGGTCGAGCATAAGAAGCAGAATCGACGAAACTAGAGATAATCCATTTTTGTCAGATATTTTCCGTACAATCACGCCCAAAAGAAGGGAAAAGATAATTGAACCAGCGATTATACTCGCAACATCAGGTATGATGAAAGGAGGTCCGGTTTTACATCATCTGAAAAGGCTACATGATGACAGGAGAAACTTATTGGTACTCGTGGGGTATCAGGCTCAAGGGACGTTGGGTAGAGAAATACTAGACGGAAAAAAAGCCATTGAATTGGATGGAAAGGAATTGAAGTTGGATATGATAGTAAAGTCTTATACTTTCAGCGCTCACTCAGACAGACCACAGATAATGAATTTCATAAATTCTCTATCCAAAAAACCCGAAAACATATTTTTAGTGCATGGAGAAGAAGAAAATATTCTTCAATTAAGTAAGTTGATTAAAAATAGACTTCCAGATTTGCGCGTGGAGGCTCCGAGGGAATTGGACTCTTTTAGATTATGATATTTTTTTGACTTCCTAACCAAATAAAATCAACTTACTGAGGTTGTATAACCACATCTTATACAGACATCTGTCCTTTCAATAAACTTTAGTTCCTCTCCGCAGTCGGGACATTCTTCAACTGGTACTTTCTCCTCTATGGCGAGAGTTTGTTCCTCTTTACTCTTGTCTCTGTAAACAGTTATGCCTTTACATCCGAGTTCATATGCAAGCAGGAAAATCCTTCTTACATCGTCTTTAGTAGCCTCTTGCGGCAAGTTCACAGTCTTTGATACCGCATTGTCAACGTATTTTTGGAACGCTGCCTGCATTTTTACCTGCCACTCAGGAGAAATATCATAGGCGGTAACAAAGAGTTCTTGAATATCTTCTGGTACCGCACTCATTCCCTTGACCGATCCCTTTTCAGCGATTTTCTCCATCAATTCTTCATTATAAAAACCTCTCTCTTTTGCAATTTCTTCAAAAAGGTGGTTTACTTCGTAGAGCCTTTCATCATCCAAAACCCTTCTCACATAAGAAATGGCATAAAAAGGCTCTATACCGCTCGAACAACCGGCTATTATGCTTATTGTCCCTGTAGGAGCCACTGTCGTCCTTGTAGAATTCCTTACCTTTTCCATATCAGGATCATATTTGATACTTTCTTCATAATTAGAAAAAGGACCCCTCTCCTTCGCGATCTCCATTGACTTTCTTTTTCCCCTCTCTGAAATAAATTTCATAACTCTTTCAGCGATCTCAAGTGCTTTCTCCGAGTTGTAAGGGATCCTTAGTTTTACTAGCATGTCAGCGAAACCCATGACACCAAGACCAATTTTTCTGTTCCCTTTTACTACTTCTTTAATGCTGTCTAATGGGAATTCATTCTTATCGATGACGTTATCCAGAAATTTTATAGAAATGTCAACTACCTCTCCTAATTTTTCGAAGTCTATTTCTCCATTCTTTACCATTTTGGAAAGGTTTATAGATCCAAGATTGCAAGCCTCATAAGGTAATAAGGGCTGTTCTCCACATGGATTTGTAGACTCCATTTCTCCGAGTTGGGGTGTGGGATTGTCCTTGTTTATGCGATCTAAAAATATAATTCCGGGATCACCAGTACTCCAAGCCATCTCTACCATCAAATCAAAAACTTCTTCCGCGTTTAATTTTCCTACGATTTCATTGGTTCTTGGACTAATCAAGTTGTATTTTTCACCTTCTTTTAAGGCGTCTATAAATTCTTCTGTAACGGCTACAGATATGTTGAAGTTGGTCAAAATTCTAGTATCTTTTTTTACCGTTATGAATTCGATTATGTCCGGATGATCTACTCGCAATGTGCCCATATTGGCTCCTCTGCGCTTTCCTCCTTGTTTGATTGCTTGGGTAGCAGCATCGAATACCTTCATGAATGATACGGGACCAGAGGCTATTCCACCAGTTGATTTAACTATATCTCCTTTTGGTCGTAAATGCGAAAAGGAAAATCCAGTTCCGCCCCCACTTTGGTGTATAAGGGCTGCGTTTTTTAAAGTCTCAAAAATTCCTTCTATTGAATCCTCTACCGGAAGAACAAAGCATGCAGCAAGTTGTTGGAGTTCTGTGCCTGCATTCATCAAGGTGGGAGAATTAGGTAAGAACTCAAGATTTGTCATAATCCTGTAGAAATCCTCTTCTGTTTTTTTTACATCTTTTCCATCATATAATTCATCAGCAGAAGCAATATTACTCGCAACTCTTTTAAACATCTCTTCTGGAGTTTCAATCGCGCTTCCATCTTCATCCTTTTTCAAATACCTTCTTCTCAAGACCGTTATAGCGTTATCAGATAATTCAGTCATAACATAAAAATTAACATATCTTTTTATATATAGTTGCGCCCCAAACCATAAATACTATCTTCTCTTAATTTAAGTTAGTAACTTTAATTTTTTTTATAAAAAACATTAGAATTATAAACTAATAGGTTTGAGTCCTTAAAAAAACTATACAACAAATTATAATTTTTCGATTCTTATGGCATCTCCTTCCTTAACACTGGAGAACTTTTCCACACCTTTTTTTATGCCTCCGATTACGCTCACTTCACTGTAAGGCTGAGACTCCCCGAAGAATATGCAAAAGGCTTTTCCGGGGGGCCAATATGCTATATCTCCTTTTTTCGTAGCGTCAGAAGGATTCTCCAACTCATATTCCAAAGGTATTTCAAAGTAAACTTCTTCCTTCCAGAGTTTCGCAGAGCCTTCTATGGGTAATTTTTCAACTAAATGGTTTATTGTTTTAGGGTTCGCGTTGTAAGTTCAGCGTATATTTCAAAATCTTTGTGAATTATCTTTATCTTTTTAACATCTGCCTTCTCCATCAATAACCCTCCAAAAGTTCAAGCCCCCTGGTTAATCGAAGAATTACGTCATTCAACCTATTGGAAAAACAGGCGCATTTAGGCAAATATTCTGGATTAAATCCATAGAAATTCTCTTCTTCATCTTTTACAATTACTCCGTCTTTCGTTACGAATAATATTGTTATTCCATTGATATTTTCTCCTATATGTCTTTTATAAACAGATAGTGGATCTAACTCCAGTTCAGTATAATTAAATTTTAAGTACCCATATTCCTGCATGCTTATTCCGTTCTCTAACCTCCAGAGGTATCTTCGTAGTTTGTTATAAGAACAACAAGTCGGAAAAGTCTCAGGGTTAAAACTCCATAATCTATCGAAGTTATCTCTTATTCCCACTCCGTCTTTTGTTACGTATCTTATGTAGAGTCCGTTCAATGTTTCTCCTTCGTACTTCTTGTACATAGAGAGGGTGTAAAATTCCTCAGAAAACGCAATGCTAACTGTAAAAAACAAAATGTATACGCACATAATTAGGTAGGCTCTACTCAAATTACCACCTTTCTTATGTAAAGTTTTTAGTCTAATATAAAGTGTACGCGCCAACTTGAATTTTAAAGTTTATCAAAAAACGGCAAAGATTTTATAGGTTCTACCAAGATATTACGGATACAATGACCATAGATCAATACTTAACCAGAAAGTTATGCAATGAATGTGGAATGTATGTATCTAAGGGCTGGTTTTCGGATCCCTACAATTTCAGTTTGGAAGAAGTTTTGGAACTCTATTCGCAGGCTAAAATAAAAGTAGTAGAGTTCCAAGGGGTTAATCAAAAGATATTTGATAGCATGGGTAATTTGAATAAAGAGATGAAGAGAAGCGTCCTTGATACTTTAAGTTCATTCGATTTTTGTTATATCTATCACTCTCCTTATCCTGGGTACGCTCCTGTTTATCTAGATGAAAGTTGTGGAAAACCTCATGAGAGAATTGTAGATATATTAGACGCTGGATTTGAAATTTGTGTCGAAATTGACGCGCCAGCAGCAATCGTCCATCCGAGTCATAAGGTTAGGTACGATTGGGAGGTTGAGGTAGAGGAAAAATTGATTTCAAAGATTTACGCTAGCCTAAGAGATGCCATTAAGATGGTTGAGAAGTACGATATGCCTCTTTTGATTGGTGTAGAGAATATGCCTCCGAAAATAGGAGTAAAAAGGGTAGGGACTAGACCTGACGAAATATTAGAGATTATAAGGAGTCTTAATTCTCCATACGTAGGAACTGTATGGGATTTTGGACATGCTACCATATCTCATACGCTGATGAATATTCCGTACGAGAAATTCTTTGATGAATTCGCTGACAATTGCATTCATACCCATATACATTCAAATTACGGCTTATCAGGTGCTTTGGACGAAAAAAAGGATTATGAGGTTAAAAAAGGAGATTTACACTTACCAGTGGGATTTGGAGTAACTCCTGTAGAAGATTTCATAAAAGTATTGGCTAATAAAGGGTATAGAGGAGCCTTCATACTTGAATCAGGCCCTGATTCTTATGAAAATGTATACGGGGAATTAGATATTATAGAATGGATTAAAAAAGCCTACAATGATCTTAAGGAACTTGTAGACATCCATTTTAGGTGAAAAAATGAAATGTGTCTTTTTTTATGACGATGAGCAAAAATTGAATTATACACATTGGGGCGTAAAATGGAAAGATAGGTTAAAATGGATAGCGAATAGCGCAAATTTAGATGCAATATTCTTAGATGAGTCTGTTTTAGATAAAGAGCTACCAAATCTCGAAGAAGATACATTTCTTTTGCTAAAGGCCAATCTACTCGTAGATCATAGACTTTTTTTTAGGCTATTAAAAGCAACAATGCCCGCTATCTTAGTAAAGAATGGTAAGAGATTACCCGCCTATAAAATGTCCAAGAAAGACATCGTTGAATCTTTTAAAGAAATAAATTTAGATAAATTTGAGGAGGTATTTACTGAGAATTATTTCTGCGAAGACGTGGAAAAAATAGTTGAAAAGGATTTAGAGGAATTGATATTTGATTTCTCTGTAGAAACCAGATTTGATTTAAAATCTCCCTTTTCGAGTTATTCTAAGTTCACAAGATATTTTAATCTACCGTTTTCCCGGTGGATTACCAGAATTTTTATCGCTACGCCCATAAATCCGATGCAAATTACTCTAATAAGCCCGGGCATAATTTTTCTTGCTTCATATCTGGTGGCAACTGAAAATTTTTTATACGGCTCACCCCTCCTTTATATCGGCGTTTTATTAGATGGTGTGGATGGAAAAGTTGCCAGGCTTAAATGCCAGACATCTGATGCAGGAGCCTCCTTAGACTCTTTTTTTGATAGATTGACCGAAATGGCGCTAATTCTTGCGCTGACCTATGTAAGTTTAAACCGTTTATATGCTCCTTTGACCATTCTATTAGGATTTTTAGGTGCATTTTCCTTTAACATGCGTTTTTACCTGAAAGAATACTGTATGGCAGAAACTAACCTCGCTTGGGAAAGAGTGTATGCAAAAGTATTAGGGCACCCTAAAATCAGACCCTGGGACAGAGATTTTTCATTTTTTGCAGTAGCACTCCTTTGTATTCTGAATAAACCAGAGTTTGCCTTGTTATTCGTATCTATTTGTCAAATAACGGTGTTACTTTTACTCTTCTACTCGTTCATAAGATCTCTTTCAGAACTTGAGCCTTTCTAGCCATGTACAAGTCTTCCAACGTATCTATATCGAACCATCTCTTGTTGTGTACTTCGAGAATCTTAACGTTGTAACCGTTTTCGTAAAGCCAAGGTAAGCAATCGAGTCTGTCGACTTTACCATTTCTCAGAGCCTGTTCATAAGCCTTAAAAACAACAGGAGAGCAAAGGGAAGCGCCCATGGCTATTCCGTTATATTCTCTTATCTCGTTTCCCCATTCTATAATCTTGCCTTCAAAATCGCACCTGATCCTAAGTCCTTCCTTCGAGAGGTCTTTATCTACTGGAAGGATGAAGTCTCCGCTTACTTTGGATAGATTCTTGAGCAGTTCCTCTTCAAATATATTGTCGCCCAAAAGCAATAAGAAACTCTCGTTGGTACAATCTTTTGCCTTTATAATAGATCTTACAATCCCGTCTCCGTACCAGTCGCTTAAAGCGTAGTCTATTCTTAGACCTTTCCATTTATTTCCCAGATATTTAATTATATTATCACCCAAAAACCCTATTACTATGGTAACTCGCGATATGCCTATATTTTTAAGAGAATTTAAAGTTTTGACTATAATGGGTTCGCCATCTACCTCTAGTAATACCTTTGGAGTTCTCGTTGTAACTGATCCGAGCCTAGTCCCATCTCCAGCCGCAAGAATAAGTGCTTCCATTTCCCTTCCCCTCAAAATTTGGGTTTTTAAGTCTTTATTTTCATCACAAATTACGCTTATATTATTTTAGGTAAATACGATAGCATGGAATCAAGTTGAAAAGTTAATCATATGATTAAGCGTTTGGAATATAAAAGTTTCGATCAAGTTTTAATTTTTATAGAATTGATAGTAGCAAAATGAAAATAATATTGTTTTTAATCGTTGAAATTGTATATGCTCGGAAACCGAAACTTTAATATATCAAAATATACAACTGATCTTAGAACTATAACAATAGTTCATTATAGTTCGGTAAAGTCGGGGGGCTTTAATAAACTTTAGGGAGGTGAAAAAATGGCAGAAGAGAAAGTATTCAATCGATGGTTAGTGGTAGTAGGCGGTCTAATCGTAAACTTACAGCTTGGAGTTATCTACAGTTGGTCTATATTCATCAAACCATTGATGGCTGAATTTGGCTGGACTAAGGCGCAAGCAGCAAGCCCATTCACAGTTGTTGTATTCTTGTTCGGATTTATGATGATTCCAGCAGGTAAATTGCAGGACATTTACGGACCTAAATGGGTAGCAACGGGAGGCGGTGTTCTACTTGGTCTTGGGTTCATACTCTCTACATGGGCTCAATCGTTGCCATACTTGCTGTTTACCTACGGTATAATTGGAGGAATCGGTGAAGCAGCTGCTTATGTTACTCCGGTAGCCACTGGTATAAAATGGTTCCCAGACAAGAGAGGACTCGTTACAGGTTTAATCGTGATGGGATTCGGTGCTGGAGCGTTCTTCTTAGCGCCTATAGGAACGTCAATTATCCTTAACCCGGCATTAGGATGGAGAAAATGTTTCCTATACTTTGGAGTCCTGTTTATAATCGGTATACCAGTATTCTCTCAACTCCTGAGGCTTCCGCCACCAGGTTACGTGCCTCCGGGATGGACACCACCTGAATCATCAGCAATGGCAAAAGCAGTAAAAGACTTGGAGCCCGGACAGATCTTAAAGACGCGTACGTTCTGGCAAGTTTGGTTAGCCTTCGTCTTTGCGGCTCAGGCAGGTCTTTTGGTAATAGGACACTTAGCCGCTTTCGCTATTGAATCAGGAATCGATCCAGTAAGAGCAGCCTTCGCTATAAGTATGTTATCCATTCTAAACGGTCTTGGAAGGCCGGGAGCAGGCTGGTTATCAGACTACCTCGGAAGGCCTACAACGATGGGTCTGATGTTCGGTATTCAGGCTATAATGATGGCTATACTCTTCAAGATGGGTGGCAGTATTGCAACGCTATATCCAACGGTGATGATTATTGGATTCTGTTACGGAGCCAACTTCTCTCTGTTCCCATCAGCGACAGCAGACTTCTTTGGACCTAAGAACATAGGTGTAAACTACGGTCTTGTTTTCTGTTCATGGGGAGTAGCCGGTGTAGTAGGACCTCAGGTAGCGGGATTCGTATTCGACGTTACAGGAAGATACTTAGAATCCTTCTATATGGGATCGGCCCTTTGTATAATAGCAGCTATACTTGCGTACACCGCCAAAGTACCTAAGGAAGCACTATAGCATAATGGCTAAGAACACACGATCTCTGAAAGGAGATCACCACCTTTAATTTTTATTTTTTGCTTTTTGATTGAGATTCTTCTAAAATGATTCTAATAAATAAAGGAAATTTTATAAACTAATAAATATCAAAAGGATTATCATGGCTAATAAAATCGACTGTCCTGGTTGTGGGAGGAGAATAAGGGTAAAGGGTCTTAAGCCTAAGGAGAAATTCATTTGCATGAACTGTAAGATGATTCTAACCCTCGATGATGCTCTCTTAGAATTCAAATACGACGAAGAAATTGTCAAATCCCGAAGAAAAAAAATGAAGCGGTCTCTTTTGATAATTTTTTTATTACTTGTCATAAGCGGCTATGCACTAGGTCTTATCATTAAAAATCTCACTATCGGAATAATTATCGGCATTTCCATGGGTGTTTTATTTGTTGGCGGTTTATACTCGGTTACAGAATTAACAAAGAATCAAAACATAATTTTTGGAATGATATTCTTAGAAATGGGAGTTATTCTCCAATTATTAATTTATCTCCTAAACGATATACTTAAGATGGGCTTGGAGATTCCCAGACCCATCGAAGTCCTTCCAATACTAATTATATTGTTCGGGTCAGGGTTTGTAGTTACAGGCTTCTGGGATACTAGAACAGGTAAGAGGTTGTAGATATTAAATTGAATAAATTTACTTGGTCTCAGATTTCTCCACTTTGACGTGATTTGAGATCTCTTCGATGAATCTTTCCATATTTCTTGGAGTAATAACGATACATTTATTTTTTTCAGCCAATTTCACCAGTAAGCAATCTCCCTTCATTTTGGAAACGGTCGGACCAAGTAACAGATAACTGTCCATCGTGACTTTATAATCAGTGGAAAATTTGATGAGTTGCTTTGTTGATGACATACCGAAAATTGAGTCCCGCCCTACCTCCGTCAAAATAAAAGAGTCCGGTATTATGCTTTCCATCTTGCTATATGGTATCTTGGTTCTTCCTATCGCGTGTCGAATTAATAGCGCTTCATCGGTGAGCGCGTAACGTACAGGTCGGAGACCGGACATCTGCCATCCAAGTAAGAGGGAAAATACAGGAATTAAAAATAATAATAAATCCTTAGTATTCCACGGAGAAGCTTTGATATTTAAAAACATAATAAATGCGAAAGGTAAAGACATCACCATGAGATAAAAACCCCTGGCATAGTTATGAGGGTAACCCCGCGCTCCCCTAAAGATTTTAACTGACCTTTCTTTCATTTTTTCACCGCCTGTTCAGTAAACCTTATTTTAACCCACAATTTAAACTTTTCATTTAATTAAAAATAATCCTCTTCTTCATCTTCCTTTTTCCTTAACGAAATAATATACTTAAGTCTACTGTATGATAGGTCGTCAGGGTTCATCTCTGAAGCCTTATCAACACACTCCAGAGCCTCATCATACCTATTTAGTCCGCACAAGGCATATCCTTTGTTACACCATGGTTCAGGAAGGTTAGGATCTATTTCAATAGCCCTATCACAACATGAGAGAGCTTCTTCAAACTTTTTCATTAAGTTCAAAACCCATCCTTTATTGTTCCATGCCTCGACATGATTTGAGTCAATCTCTAATGCCCTGTCTAAACATTCAATTGCCTCTTCATATTCATCTAATCTTCCCAGACAGAGTCCTTTGTTGGTCCATGCCTCGACATAGTTCTGATTTATCTTTATCGCTTCGTCATAGGATTCTATAGCCCTATCATATTTTCCTAAGTAATATAAGGCGAATCCCTTGTAGTACCATGCCTTTCCGTTTCTTGGATTTAACTCCAGCGTTTTATCAAAATATTTTATTGCCTTTTCGAGTTTACCTTGCTCCCACAACAAAAATCCTTTTTCATACAAACCTTGAGCATCTTCTGGTTCTTCTTTCTCTCTTTTTAACCTATCAAGTATTCCCATTTTTCCGTTCTCCTTTGTCTGAATTCGTTTTATTACTGCAACGAGGTTTGAGAAGGTTTCACTTGTTTTTTCATGTGCAGCTTATTACATTATAAACGTTTAGGGAAATACTTATGGAAAACATAAATAAGCATTAAAATTGCAAGATTCCATAGGGTGAAATTAAATGGTCAGTAGGAGGGAGTATTTCACTATTCAAATTTTAATTCTTGCTCTTGCTTGGGTTTTCATACTCGCAGCGCGTCGTGCAGAAGAAAGTGGAAAACTCCTCAATTTAGGATGGACACTCTTAATTATTGTCTTTATCATGTTTTTATTAAGTCCCATACTTGCACGCCGTTAGGAAAAAAGTTTGTAATTTATAGATAAACTCAATCCTACAATAAGCAAAGAGAGAAATATAACTAACCAATCCCTCTCTACCATAACAAACTCCTCAAGCATGGTTCTTTTCCCGGAACCAAATGCTCTCATCTCCAATGCTTCGGCTAAACTATGTGAACGCATAATAGAAATAGTAACTAAAGGTATAAGTGCCATGAGGAAAAAGCGCGCCCTTCCAAAAAAACTTCTCCCTGTAGAAATTCCTCTGGCTTTATACGCATCCGAAATTTCATTGGCTTCTCTGGCTAGAATCCAAACGTATTTTATACCGGTAACAAATATGAAATTAAATGTATCTGGAAATCTGAGTTTTCTAAGAGCCGATTCCAGCCTCTCTGGCGGAGTGGTTAAAAAAAAGATTGAAAAGATTGCTATCAAATTTAGGAGTCTTAGCGATATAACCAAACTATAAATTAAATCGAGATAGAAGTAATTTAAAACTCCTACAAATATGATTAAAGGCGCTGACGCCTTTATTGTCTTTACCCATTCATCTGAAAACTTAGCAGATACTGCAATAAGGAATATTGTTATAGATAATCCAACCTGATAGTAAAGATTCGCGTTTATTAAGCAAAGGATTGTTATCGTCAGGGTTAAAAATAGTTTACTCCTGGGATCAAGTTTGTAAAGCCATGTTTCCCCTTTTTTAAAACGAAACCGATTAAACAAAATCTTTTCCTCCCAATATCTGAAGTATAGACTTGTAAACTTCTTCTAACGCTAGAGTTTTTTTCTTGATTCCATATTCCTCTAAGAAATCAACGAGTTCAACAATTTGAGGTCTTATGAGTTTTGCCCTCTCTAATATTTCTTTTGAGTACATAATTTCTTGTGTGGAAGCATCCGCTAGGATTTTTCCTTGAGACAATAGGATTACTCGGTTTACATTTTCTGAGATAAATTCAACATCATGTGAAATAAGGATCACTCCTTTTCCTTCAGAATTAAGTCTGTGTAATAATTCAGAGAGTTTCTTTTTCTGCCTAAAATCTTGTCCAAGCGTTGGCTCATCTAAAATAATGATATCAGGATCTAACGCCAAAATTGACGCAATAGTAATTTTTTTCCGTTCTCCTTCGCTAACCCTGAGCGGGTGCCTGTTACGATACTTGGATAATTCAAGGAGATTTATTACGTAATCCAATCTGTTTTTATTCTCATCCTTATGCTTAAGTCCAATCAGAATCTCTTTCTCGACGGTATCAGAAAATATTTGATGTAAGGGGTTCTGAAAGACGTATCCAATTTTCTTAACGAGATCTTCCGTTCTTGTTTCCTTTGTATCGTATCCATCAACGTGCACATTCCCCTTATCTGGTTTTAGAAGACCTATCACATGTTTTGCCAGTGTGGTTTTACCGGAACCATTTTCCCCCATTATGGCAACGAATTCTCCTTTGTTTATGCTGAGGCTGATTCCATTTAACGCTTTGATTCCATTAGGATAGGTGAATTCAACTTTATCAAAGACTATGTATGGCAAGAAAATCACCCAGAAGAGCAACCAGTTCTTTAGTAGTTAATGGAAGTTTGCTTATAGATATGCCTGCATCCATAAGTTGTTTTGCCAAAATTGAAATTTTAGGGACGGATACTCCGATTTTTTCCATGTCTTTGCTTTCCAATATCGTCGATAAGACTGAACGCGGATCTCCATCGAGCACTATTTTCCCCTCATCCATGATGATTAAACGGTTTACAAGATTGATTGCGTGTTCTAGTCTGTGTTCAATTAAAATAATCGTGATTCCTTGATTATTGAGTTCTTTCAATAAATTAAAGATATCTATCGCACTTTTAGGATCCAATTCTGAAGTAGGCTCATCTAAAATTAGTATTTTAGGCTTCATCGCTAGTATAGATGCAATCGCCACCTTTTGTAACTGACCTGCAGAGAGTTCCAGTGGATTTCTATCTCTTAACCCATAAATCTTGGTTTTTAACAAACTTTCCTCAACCCGGTTACGCAACTCCTTTCGCGGGAGTCCAAGGTTTTCAGGTCCGAATGCTACTTCTCTCTCAACACTCATCGCCACGAGTTGATCCATGGGATTCTGAAGTACCATGCCAATAGTTCTCGAAAGTTCGGGGGTGCTTGTTTCCCTAATGTTTCTCCCAAAAACCTCTACAGATCCTTCCATCTCGCCGGAATAAAAATGAGGAATCAAACCTACCATACATCGACATAAAGTAGATTTCCCGCCTCCAGTAGGTCCTGCAATTACGACGAAATCTCCCTCGAATATTTCGAGGTTGATGCCTCTGAGAACATATTCTTCTTCCATCGCGTATTTATAACTAAGTGATTTAATCTTCACTATGCTCAATTTAATAACCCAGCGCTAATTTTTTGTACGATACTTGCTACTTCTATGGCGGAGGGCGCAAAAATATAGATTATTGACTCTATACCTACGTCTCCAAGATCATATAAAACATCTGGAACTTCCTTTTCTAAAACATTTTCTATATTTTTTGATAGTTTCGCGTCAAGATCCGTTGATTGAAATCTGTTTTCTATACGTACAGTACTTAAATTCATCTTTTTACAGATATCTAAAGTCTCATCTGAATAACGTATGTTAATGCATGCTCTTTTTGTATTATCAAATCTCATAGTTGTCACTAAGATGTTCGCCATGTGTTTTGAGGCACCGAACTTAGGCTCCTCAACGATTTTAATTTCATTACCTGATTTCACAATTCTTCCTGGAAAACCAGCAACATCAAATATGCTTTTTGGATTTGGAACCGCCATCACGAGATTAATAAAAACTTCTGGCACCAAATTTACCATATTATCTGTTCTTCTTAAAATCGTAAACGCCTTTTTGAGATTGTCTAAGACGTGAATTCTATCTAATTCTAGATCTTCCTGACGGGAACAAATGTTGCACGCTAATAGAGACTGATCTATTTCCTTGTGAAGGTTACAGATAACATCGTCTGATCTCAACGCCTTACATAGTCTACATACAGAGATGATGAACTCGATGTCAGAGGTTTGTGGAAGGTTTTCTAATTCCACGTCAAAATCTTCCAATCTCTTTGAGATTTCATCATTAACATTTATTTTATTACTCAGGTATAGAGAGATTAAAGACTGCGTCACCCCTAACTTTTCCGCTATCTCTTCTTGGTTAAAAGATTCGGACATTTGCTTGGAGATGCGGTATCTGACCGCTGGTAAGAAATATTTCACGACCAATTCGCATGGAAATTTCAAATTTATCCCTCCAAATTTTATATTTAACTATTTAAACGCCTTGGAAATCTTTATATATGATTAATATCAATGACTCATAAACGTTGCGTTAATCTCTATTTTCCGAGAGTGACAAATATGGCAAAGAAACGGAGGATAAACACCAAAAAGGTTGCAGGTGCTACCGTATTGACTGCTCTTGCAGTTATACTATCCCCAATTTTCTTTCCTGTAGGACCAACAAAATGTTTCCCGTTTCAACACATGGTTAACGCCATCTCAGGTATTCTTCTCGGTCCATGGTATGCCATCTCTGTTGCAACGGCCGCTGGCATAATCAGGAATATGCTTGGAACCGGCACAATATTTGCCTTTCCAGGAGGAATCCCCGGGGCTCTCGTGGTGGGTGTTACCTATCATTTTATAAAAAATGACTTGGTGGCTCTCACAGAGCCCATTGGAACAGGAACTGGTGCTATAATTAGCGCTTTGATAGTTGCCCCGATGATAGGGAAAACAATGACCGTAACAGCTTTCCTTATTGCTTTTCTAGCCAGTAGCATCCCTGGGAGTATCATAGGATACTTGGTCATTAAAGGGTTGAGAAAAGGTGGATTTCCAGGATTCGACTGAGTTAGAATACGCTAAAATAATGCGAAAAAAAATTCTGATAATAGGGGACCTCGGAAGTGGAAAAACGGCTTTAACATCTAAGCTTTTAGATCAAGCGATGAAAATATGCGATAACGCAATTCTGGATAATGTAATTAGAAATAATATAACGGTAATCGATTTCGCTCCAGGCGAAATCATAAGATTAGATAAAAAAGTGGGGGGAAAATTGTCTGACCCTACTCTTACTCAGAGAACTGTTGGGTACCTTTCTCCTGAGAAAGTCAACACTCCTAGAATGTCCGGAAAGACTAGTCTAGAGGTTGAAAAACTTGCCAAAGAGAATGCATCAATGATGGAGAAAATTCTCAAAAAATATCTAGAAAAACCGACTCCGATTCTATTCATCAACGACGTTTCATTATTTTTACAGGCCGGGGACTACGATATATTAAAGGACGTCTTAAACAATAGCGAGACCGCCGTAATAAACGGCTACTACGGAGAAGAACTCTCAGAGGACAGGGGATCTGGTGTAACTGAGAGAGAAAGACAGTTGATGAATAAACTAATTGATGACGTGGACATCGTAATTAAATTATGAAGTTTAAGGGAATTAGGAAAAGGGAAGAAAATGACTGACGAAATCAAAGAATTAAAAGAGTCTTTAAATATTCTGCTGAAGCATTATAAATTCTCCGAATTGATTCCGGAAATTAGGACAAATTTCGTCTACGCAAGAAAAGGTGCAAAAAATATAGAAGATGTTGCGGGCGTTCCGGGAAGGATAAGTGTAGCCTATGGCCGACCAGTAGTCTGCTTCGAACCAGATTTTGGCGCCTCCTCTCATGTAGCGAGATTCATATTAGAAGTCATGAAATTCGATGGAAAAAGGCGATCAGCGATCAATATTAGATACTCTAAAGATATTTTGAGAGCAGTTAAGAAAGTTGCTGAGAAAAGGGGTTTAGTCTTATCTTATATTGATAGAAGAAAAGAGCCAGATAGTGTAAAGTATATAGAAGGCGGTTCAATGAACTGGATAGTGAAGGAGAGCATCGAGAATGCTAAAGGAAAGGTTCCAGACATTATTTATGACGATGGAGATTTGGGCAAGGAGCCAGCAATCCGAATTGTCGGAAAAAACCCAAGAGAGATATTAGAGATCTGTATAGACATAATCAACCTTATGTAAAAAACGTTTGAAATAAAAAAAGGTTATTTGGGTTACAAATTTATGGAAAGTGCCCCGTGCGGGATTTGAACCCGCGTCACGGGCTCGAAAGGCCCGAATGATTGGCCGGACTACACTAACGGGGCAGATATTGCAAACGAATAGAACATAAATTGATTTATAAAAATCTTTCCCTAAAAAGAAAATTTATGATCGTAGAATCACTATGACCTTACTTGGACCTTGATTACAGGAGTCAGAGACAAATCTAAACGCTCTCTAACACGGTCTATAGCGCATTTTATGACATTCTTGATTTCGTCTTGATTTTCCCTCTTTACTGACATTTTAGAGGATCTAGGAATCAGGGTTTCGATTCTTTCATTCTCCAATGGAAGCAGTTTTGCATCTATGTTTACAACCAATTCTTCATCGTACTCAGAGTTTACTTCTATCCACATCTTACTCAAAGCAAATCTTTTTTCAAGATATTTACCAATTTTTTCTGCCAGATCAATGTCAAATTTTTTACGTGAATTCATTTTAAAATAAGATTTCCAAAGATCCATGTATTTTTCGCCCTCGATCTCATCTGGAATTTCTAACCCAGCCTCCTCGAAATATTCTCTAGAGTTTTCTACTCTGAGCCTGCTGTGGACTCTTTCCAACTTTTCTGAAAGCTCATTCTTCCATTTAATTACCGATTTTATCTCTTCTCCCAATTCTTTTTGATCTAATTCTGTTCTTTCATAATCTATATCTCTTGGAACCGTTAACTCTCCTACTACTATATTGGGAATCATGTTCTTGCACTCGATTATTTCTTCTCTATCAACTGAATATACTTCTAGTTTGTCCGATATACAGAGTAGCGCCTTGGTTTGATCCAAAGCAAGATCACCAAGTAGAATCTTATCCCAACAATCAGTATGCGCAAAAAGACCTAAAAATTTTTTATCCAAGAAAAAAATATAAATTAACCAATTTTTATCTCCGGAATTCCTAGAAACCAATAAATAACCAATTTCATATTTTTTAAAAATAGGATATAAATCTACAATTTTTTTGACATTTTCTGCTTCACAAACTTTGTTTCCGTATGGCAGTTTAATCATAAGCCTCAGTTCCTCTCTTTTCTTAATTGCTAAAATCTTTTATCTAAACAAATATGATCACTATTCTCCAAATATGTGTATAGTCACTATATATTATATTAATGCTAAGTGATTTTTCACATTTATAATTTTTTATATAGTGAAATTCTCGCTATTTTAATATCAAGAAAATAAGGTATCATTTAGTCTCCAAGTAATATATACATGAGAAATCTTTCAATAATTCTAAAATGTCTTCTTCATTTAATTTTTTTTCTTTTATTTTATTTTTAGAAATAATAATCTCTCCAAATATTGATTTAGATCCAAGCCTTGTAATAAAAAGATTTTTTCCGCCTATTTTTATTTTCTTACCGATTCTTTCGCAAACAAAACGGTGAATAATACAAAAAGGACTCACCGCGATATCTTCTTTTTCCCTATAGTATTCAATTACCTCTTCAAAAGAAGGCGGAAACCTCCCATAATGCTCGATGTAATTCCAAAGAGCCTCATAAAATGGACATGACTTAAAAAGAATTAGATTATCCTCAATTTCGGGTATGTTGGTGAAATACGGCAGAAACATCTTTCCTTTTGATATACTTTCTTTAAACTCTTCCATGTCCTTGAAATCTTGGGGTTCAACTTTTTCAAAGAGCGTCATTCCTAGATCTTTCAGCCAATCAATTGTTTCTGAAGGTCCTGATATATTCGCAAGGGTTTCGATGTATGTAATAAGTAATATTGAAGGGTATTCCATTTTATCCCTCGAAGAATATTTTTGAATATGGTGGTATCGGCTACAAATGCTCTCCATCCTATAATAATCCTACTGTCCTATTTTTAAATAAGTTGATTATATACAAGATTCTTTGTTCCAAAAATTATATATTCTAAACTGATCGAACCTCAATTGGTGAGACAATGAAAATAAATGGAGTTGAAATAGAAGATACCTTTGCTGAGGCCTTTCCAATAAAAATTGCAAGGCCTTTGATAACTGGTGCTACAAAAAGATGGGCCCTAGTAGCGGCTACAGAGGCTACTGGTTTTGGAACTTCGGTGATTGCATGCCCTGCAGAAGCAGGCATTGAGAAGGTCGTTGGAGGAGATGAAACACCGGATGGAAGACCTGGTGCGTACATTCAGATTTGCCATTTTAGCGAAAAAGGATTGGGAACCCAATTACTCAACAGAATTGGACAATGTGTTCTCACCGCTCCTACGGCAGCTTGCTTCAACGGATTACCTGATGCCGAGTTACAATTCGATACTGGAGCAAAACTCAAATTTTTCGGAGACGGATTCGAGAGTGAGAGAGAGATATCTGGTAGAAAGGTGTTCTACATACCGATGATGGAAGGAGATTTTGTAATTGAGGATAAAATTGGCGCTGTCGATGGCGTGGCAGGTGGAAACTTTTTTATTTTGGCAAAGAACCAGATGGCCGCTTTAACTGCAGCAGAAGATGCCGTGGATACTGTTATGGAACTGGAAGGTACGATAACTCCGTTTCCGGGTGGAATCGTCGCTTCAGGTTCAAAAGTTGGTTCCAAGTACAAATTCTTAAAAGCCAGTACAAACGAACGCTATGCTCCAACACTAAAAGAAAAGGTGGCCGATACCTTCGTACCTAAAGATGTGGAAGCCATTTACGAACTTGTGATAAATGGTCTTAACCTAGATGCGGTAAAAGAGGCTACAAAGAAAGGAATTGAGGCTGCAGTAAAGGTACCAGGTGTGGTAAAGATCACAGCGGGGAACTATGGGGGAAAGTTAGGTCCCTACAAAGTAAATCTACATGAGTTATTCTAGTTTAATCTTAATGAAAAATGATTCAAATAGAAGAACTGGAGATAGAAGAAGCAAAAGTTCTAGGCATCAAAATAGACTTACCTGTGGCCCCCTTAATCCTCTTAAGAGGAAAAAATGGATTCGTGATGTGCGGTTACCTAAATATCGATGCCGCAGAAAAACTTGGAGTCTCCTGTGCGATGGTTTCGGGTGTCAATACATTTGAGGACGTTATGAATGCTGAGATAAAGGCAGTTACAACTAAAGCCCAAGATATTGGTGTAAAAGAAGGCATGAAAGGTAGAGAAGCAGCAAAAATATTTGGAAGCTGATCGTTAGAAATGCATACGGCGATAATACAGATCAGAGGAAATTTAGAAAATGATAAGTTAAGTGAAGTTTTCCAGATTTTAAAGGAATATGAATTCATAAAAACTAGAGATGGTTATGATTTTTACTCTAAAAACATAAATAAGGCAAGGAAGGACTCTGCAAAAATTTCAAGGATGTTTAATGTACCATTCAATCAAAGCACAAAATATAAAGGTACTGTTAACGGTAGACGCACATACAATTTTTTCTTTTCAATTAAAATTCCTTAAACTCTCTTTTTTTTAAAGCCTTAAGAAAGAGCGGGATTAACGAGATTAACATGGAGATTGGGGCCCACATACCCAGCATTTGGAATTTTTTGAGTAAGGTGGTTCTGTGGATTCGTTGGGAGTTGGCGTATTCTGCGGTGGGGGAGAGGGCGATGTTTGTGCCTGATTGGTGGTTTGCATCTCAGATTCCTCGACTATTTCGTCTAAAATATCTTCGATTGATTGATTTATTCTTCCATACGCTCGCTCAGATTTTAAGTTACTTTCGATAGCAACTTTTCTCATAAACGCTGTACCCGTCGCTATGACTGCCAATCCAGTGGCAGTTAAAATAAAATATTCGAGGGCACCCTGGCCGCTCTCTTCCCCAACTGACTTAATACTCTCACCAATGTACATTATGTCTCTTTTAAGCCATAGAGTTTTGGTTTACAAATTTGAGGGAAAATAGACAGATTTATTTTTCGAAAAATTATTAAATCATTTTCGACAATAGCACATATTTCAAATTTGTTGGAAAAATTGACACTATGCAGCGTGGCTCGCTGCACCCGCAATATTATAAATAATTATTTTATGAACGGTACCAAATGAGTCCTTTTCTACTCTACATTTGTTCTCTACTCTAAATATTATATGGGGGTTTAGAAAGGGGTGATTTACCCCCTTCTTTATATGGAGGTGTATAAAGGGGTTAATAAGGTAAGATAGGATAATTACGTTATGAAATTAATGTTATTCTCTTCTCCTCTTATATAGGGGTTTAGAAAGGGGGTGATAAGTTAGGATAAGGTAATTTCAGTATAAAATGTATTATTACCCCCTTCTAATCATGGAGGAGGTGGACTCGCTGCTCTACAAGCCGCTAAATCTTCTTCTAGATCATCTATTTTGTCGTGCAGATTGTCTATTTCCTCTGTTGCCACATAAAGGTCGAGTGTTACTTGTCTTAAAGACTCTTTTAGATTGGTGTTTTCTCTTTTGTAGGCTGTAACTCTTGCATTCAAGGTCTCAATCTCAATAAGTTTTTCGTTGTAGTCTTGCCTTAAGTCTCTCAAGTCAGATTTTGTTTTTTCCAAATCGTTTACTGTACTTTGTAGTACTTTTTCAAGGTTCGTCTTCTCAGTATCTAATTTGGTGTATTTTTCTTTAAGCGCTTCTATCTTACTTTCGGTGATATTTAGTGTCTTTAAAGTAAGGTTGAACTGTTCTTCTTTACCTTGCAACCTAACTATTAGATTTTCTGACTGCGAGTTAAGTTCATCTATCAACTTGTTGACTCGCTTGTACTGAATGCCGGAGTATACACCCATGGATACCAGTGAAAATATTAAGACGATGTTTATTACCATCAAATACGTGTTAACATTTCTCTTCATAGTACCCCAACACTATATAAAAATAAAGGAATATATAAAAAGATGATCATGGACGCTGGAAGCAAACTCGTTAAGAGAGTAGAATTAATGAGAGAGGATTATGCAAAAATAATTTTTTATGAAAGTATATTAGATGCCGTCATTATATTTCTCGTGCTTTCCATTATTATTCTCCTTTCGAGGCTGAATTTTAACGAATTTCATATTATATTTCTTTTCCTTACTATTACAGGTATTTTCTTGTACGTTAAGAGACTTAAAAATAGATCTATTAACTTTTTATTATTGATCGAAGAAAACTTCTCAGAGTTAAGCGAAAAGTTGAGAACAGCCCACGACAACGCCAAAGAATGGAAAGAAAATCATTTTGTCAATAGATTAATCATAGATGTGCAAACATCCTTGGACAATTTTGACTTTAATCTCTTGGTGGATATGAATAAAGTATTTGTGAGGGTTTTTTTGATACTTTGTTTGGTAGCACTGATCCTCCTTATTTTCACTCCCAAGTATCTTGAGATTGAAGTTCTTGGTTACGGAACAATTTTACAGAAAAAGGGAGTTTTCGATTCAAATGCGCCCGGCTTAGGTGAAGATCAAGGTAGTATCAGTACTGGACTTTTATCAAAGGTAGGAAAAGCGTGCAATAACATATTGTCTGGCTTGGGTCTAACTACTGGAGAAAAAGGAATCGTAGGCGAAGGCAAAATCGGAACTTATAGCCAAAGAGAAAATATATTCGGAGAAGAGAGCAGGGCGCCCCTAGAAGGTGAAGAAGTGAAAGTTGAGATTAAAAGAGGAGAAGGCACTGAAATTGGAGGAGATAGGATAGAAAAAGAAGATTTCGGTCCTAAAGAGATGACAAATATTCAAGTTGGTGAGACTGAACCGTCTAGGTACTATAGCGAGGAGATTGTTTTCGAGTACAAAGAAATCGCCGAAAGATACTTTGAGAAATTGGCAGAGGTAGAGAAGTAATGAGAGTCTCTCGTGAAATCTTCGATGGGATAAAGAAGGAGGCATCTAAAGCAATCGTAGGGCAAGAAGAGGTAGTCGAACAATTGCTCATAACCTTACTTTCTGACAACCATGCGCTTCTCCAAGGATTACCAGGTCTGGGGAAAACAATGATGATAAGAATCTTCTCAAAAGTATTAGACTTAGAATTTAGCAGGATACAATGTACTCCTGATGTAATGCCTTCGGATATCACAGGAACATACTTAATAGAGGAAGACAAAATAACCAAAACAAAAAAGTTTGTTTTTTCTGAGGGTCCGATTTTTACGAATATCGTCCTTGCTGATGAAATTAATCGGGCTACGCCAAAATCTCAGAGCGCTCTACTTGAGTGTATGCAAGAAAGACAAGTAACCGTAGGAAAAACTACATTTAAGCTACCATCCCCATTTTTGGTCTTGGCTACACAAAATCCTATTGAGATGGAAGGAACCTACCCTCTGCCTGAAGCGCAGTTAGACAGGTTCTTGCAAATGATTCTAATCGACTATCCCGAGCGCGAAGAGGAGATGGATATAGTTAGACTCTATACGAAGGGTCAAGAGCCGACAGTAAGAAAGATATTGGGTAGGAATGACTTGATCGAACTGCAAAAATTGGTGAGAATGATACCAATAGCAGGCGACATAGAAGAATATGCAGTTTCCCTAGTCGCCGCTACAAGACCTAATTCTAACAATGCAAGCAATGTAGCGAAAAAATATATCGAATATGGTGCCTCCCCAAGAGCTTCAATTTCCTTAATTTTAGCCTCCAAAGCAAGAGCCCTAATTCAAGGAAGAACCTATGTAAGCGGAGAGGACATAAAAAAGATGATATTCCCTGTGCTAAGACACAGACTGATATTAAATTTCGAGGCTGAGGCGCAAGGAACCTCAACTGACGGGGTTATAAACTCTATTATTGAAGAGGTGTCATAACTGAGTTTATACGATCCTAGTTTTTATAAAATGCTTAAAAAATTAAACTTAATGGTTAAAAAGAAGATGATTACTGCTTATTCTGGAGAACATAGATCAAAACTAAAGGGAAAAGGGTTGGAAATAGTCGACTATAGAGAATATTCGCCGGGAGACGACTACAAGACTGTTGATTGGAAGATTTTTGCCAGAACTGAAAAATTACACGTGAAGAGATATGAAGAAGAAAGAGAAATCATTGCCCATGTATTATTGGACACGAGCAATAGCATGCTTTACTCTTCTGATTCTGTATCGAAATTAGATTATGCAACAAAATCTGCAGCAGGTTTTTCTTATCTTGTGGCACAAAATAACGATAGAGTAGGTTTATTCACCTTTTCCGATCATTTAAACACAAGAATACATTCTAGAAGAGGTAGAAGGCAGTTCATAAGAATACTAAGCGCGTTGGAAAAGATAGAATCCCGAGGAACGACGGATTTAAAGAAGGTTGTTAAAGAATATATGCAGATTACCCAAGGAAAGAGGCTCATAATCCTAATATCCGATCTTCTCTCGGATTTAGAGACTATAAGGTGGTCTCTTTACAAACTAGCGGCTAAAGGAAATGATATAATCTTATTTCAAATTTTAGATAAAGGAGAGATATTTTTACCTTTTAAGGGAGACTACGAAATTTTAGATCTCGAGACCCATGAAAGACAAAGGATATCATTAACAAGAAAAGCAATTGATAGATATTCCAAAGAAGTGGAGAGACACATTCGATCAATAAATAGATTCTGCAGGGACGTTAACGCAGATTACTTCCTTACAACAACGGATCAACCTATTCATGACGTCTTTTTAGAATTCTTGGGTGCTTCTCATGGCTGATATCGCAAATCCCAATGCCCTGATTTTTTTATTAATTTGGATTCCTGTAGTAATACTTTATTTGATATGGCAAAAAACCAAGAAGGAAAGTTTCTCCACGCTCATGTTCTTCCTAAAGGGTATAAAGGAGAGGGAGAAAAAACTTTCAATAAAAAGGATAACCCAACTACCCCTTTTACTTCTTCAACTCTTTATATTAGGTCTATTGGTACTATCGCTGGCTAATCCATATACAATCGGAGCAAAAAAAAAATTAGACGAAGTAATATTTATCATAGATGCTTCTGCAAGCATGAATGCAAAGGATTTTGGGGAGAAAAGATTTGACAAGGCAAAAAAATTATTATTTTCTCTTTTAGACTCCATAGATGGGAATATTGGTATAATATTTGCTAAAAATACTCCAGAATTAATAGTTCAGCCTACAGATAATTATAAAGATATCAAAAATACTGTTAATTCTCTCGAGTGCAAATCTACTAAGACAAATATCGGAGATGCGATTTTGCTTGCAAATACTATATTAGAGGGCAAAGAAGGGAAAAAAACTGTATACATACTATCGGACATTTCTTACAGTCAACTAGGTTATCCTGTCGAAGATGCAACAAACTTATTGAGGGCTAACGGCATAGACACCTCCTTTGTAGATATCAATAATAGGGGAGAGAATGTTGGCATAGTCGGCGCAACTGTAACGAGAGATACAAATAATTTGAATGTATTCTACACATTTTTAAGAATAAAAAACTACAAAGAAAAATCAGAAGAATTAAAGGCTAATATATACTTGGATGGAAAACTAATTCACTCGGAAAAGATTTTTTTGTCTTCTAAGGAGGCAAAATCAATTACTTATACTGGTTCTACTTCACTCGGTGTTCACACCCTAAGATTTTCAATCGATGCAAAAGACGATTTAGAAACGGATAATGTTGCTTTTGGCATATTACCTGAGATAAGGATGCATAAAGTATTACTCATAGAAAGAAAAGAAGCACCTCCTTATTTAAGGTTGGCATTAGAATCTCTACCGAATATAAAATTAGATTTAGCACAACCACCAGTGATACCTTCAAAATTAGATGATTTTGACGTCATAATCTTCGGGGACGTACCTCATGATCATCTTTTACCTGGAATTGATAAAGATCTCAGCGGTTATGTAAAAAGAGGCGGCGGTTTAATAGTCCTTGGAAGTGATCTCCGCGCCTTAAGTTTGATCAAAGAGGTATTGCCAGTAAATCTTCAAAGCATTGTAAAAGAAAAAACCGACGTCATACCGGTAGGCGAACACTCAATACTAAAGGATACTTCGTTCAAGAATGTTTTTGTTGAAAGATACGTTAGCAATAATCCAAAAAATGGCTCATTAACAATAGCAGAATCATTAGATAGAAATTCTCTCATTTCATTAAGAATTTCGGGTGGTAAAGTAGTTTTCTTGAGTTTCTATCCAGATAAAACGACCAATTTTCAGTATGATCCTTCATTTCCGGTATATTGGTATCATGCCCTAGAGTGGAGCAGCAAGAATCAAGGAATCATCCCTGAGAAGAATATTCTAACTGGTTCAATAATTACCGCGAACTCAAAAGTTCGCATAACCGATCCAAACGGGAAAGCCTTTTCCCTAGAACCTTCTGCACCATTCCCTTTAGAGCATATTGGCATATATACAATTGAGCATAATAATTTGAGAGAATATCTCGCGGTTAATCTCCTGAATGAAAAAGAATCGGATATTGCGTTTAAACAAACTGTATCAGACGATAAATTGATTCAAAAACCGGAATATGTTACTTTGACTGAGAACAAAAGAAATTGGTATCCTTTCATACTTTCTTTTGTGATGCTATTCCTACTTATTGAATGGATGTATTATACGGAGAATTTGAGATGAGTATCTTCATAGGAAGTAAACCTTGGTTGTTGTTGCTTGTACCCTTAGCGATCCTATATTACTACTTATTACAGAGATCTGATAAGGCTTTTTTAGGAAATAAGAGGTTTTTAATTTTTTTTTTAAGAATTATAGTACTTACACTAGTAATTTTGTCTATCATAGGAATATACTCTTTTGAAAGGACTATTGTAGAAAATCCTACCATCTATATTCTGCTGGATGAATCGAGGAGTATGGAGTTGTATAATTTCAATAACCAGACAAAGAATTTATATAATTTCTTTGGAGAGAAGATCGGTAAGGACAGTGTCAAATTAATACCCTTTTCCCATGAGTACAGGACTTCTATCGGGAACACGATCCAAGAGACAATATCAAAGATGGAAGCAGGAAAGATCCTGCTTGTGTCGGATGGTCAAAATAATTACGGCAAAGATCCAATTGAAGCGAGCATGATTGCGAAAGAGAGGGACATTGGCATTTATGCTCTTGGAGTGTCTAACGTTAGGAATGAGGTAGCAGTAGAAGAATTAATAGTACCCGAAAAGAGTTATCCAGGAAGTTCTTTTGACATAGAAGTACACGTAAAAAATTTTGGAAATTTAACGGCTGAATATGACTTCAAATTGTTTATAGATGATAAATTGATATATGATACCCATAAAATTCAAGAAAAAGAGACAGAAATAATCGAGTATTCGTACAAAACTAGCGAAGAAGGATTCTATGTAATAAAAGCAATCATAGATCCTAAAAACGATTACTTTCCGTATAACAATGTAAGATACGCGTCTTTAGAGATTGTTGAGAGACCAAAAATAATTTACATTTCTTCAGAGAGTTCAAATTATATTATAGGTGAAATTGGGAAAGATTATATTTTAACTAAGACCTCTAGTACATCTATTGATGATTTAAATAAATACGATGCAATTATACTTGATAATATTCCCGTTAATCGAATTTCACATTCGACGATAAACGAATTAAGGGGTTATGTAAGAGAAGGCAGAGGATTATTGGTAATTGGCGGAGATAATTCCTTTGATTATGGCTCTTACTATAAAAGTTCCTTTGAAAAGATATTGCCAGTTACATCATCTCCTGAGCCTAAGCAGAGGAAAGAAAAGTTAGGAATCATCTTTGTTTTAGACATTTCCGGTAGCACAGGACAAGCCTTTGGAGGAACATCGAAATTAGATCTCGAGAAGGCAATTACAATAAATCTAATAAATGATCTTGATCCAGGAGATTACGTTGGTGTTTTGGCTTTTGATGTGGATCCATACCTAATAAAAGAGTTCTCTCTTGTCACAGATATGGAGGATCTAACGGAGAAAGTATCTAGATTAAGCTCTGGCGAAGGAACTTACATAACACCCGCATTGATAAGAGCAAATCAATTACTTTCTGGTTTTGCGGGAAAGAAATACATAGTTTTGATATCCGACGGTCTTACCGCATTTCCAGAGGAGGCTGTTCAGTATGCAGAAACTTCCGGAAACACAATTTATACGGTTGGTGTAGGCAGCGATACCTATGAACCCTTCATGCAAACTTTGGCAAGAAAAACAGGAGGAGAATACTTCAGACCCACAGCCGTTCAGAGACTTAGTTTCCTCTTCGGGAAGAAAGAGGAAGAAAGAAAAGAACACTACTCCTTACAGATCCTGGATGAAGAACACTTCATAACCAGAGACATCGAGATTTCTTCCAGTGTTAGTGGACTTAATTTGGTGAGTAAAAAAGCAGGAGCACAATCTTTGATTGCTACTGATGATATGAACATGATTCTTACCGTCTGGCATTATGGATTAGGAAGAGTCGCCTCTTACACTACAGACAACGGCAATTCATGGGGCTATCCTTTTGTAGCATGGAAAGATCATCCTAAATTAATGAAGAACATAGTCAACTGGGTAGTAGGAGATTTAGAATGGAGAAAACCGATTAAAATTATTGCCAGAAACTCAGAATTAGGTGAAAACATGATATTAAATATAGTGACTTCCTTTCCGATGAAAGAGGTTGAATTGTACGAAACAACAGAGAAAAAGGCTTTGAAAGTAGAGCAAATCGATCTTAACCTGTATCAATCTTCCTTAAGATCAAATCATACAGGAGTTTTTTTGTTTAAGGCTTACGGAAACAAAGAGTATTCAGATGAGGGAGGAATGACCATTAACTATCCTGTAGAGATAAGAGAACTTGAGCCTGATACAGAGACACTAAAAAAGATTTGTTCAGTTACAGGAGGAAAATATTACGATTCAAACGAAATAGACTCTTTAAAACAAGATCTGTTAAAAGATATAAAAGAAACAAAACAATATCAAACAGAGATGGAAAATATTTGGGAGATACTAGTGAAGGCAGCGCTTTTCTTATTTTTCTTTGAAATATTCTTGAGAAGATTCTTGGAATATAGATACGCTTAGTGGTTTTTTGCTGTAGAGACATAGAATTATAGCCTAAACGAAAAAAGGTTAAATAATACGGGGGAAGAAGATGTTTAATTCAAAACTTTTTGGTTTAAAACTTTTGCATACACTATTTTATCGTCCCCCGGAGCATAAAAATTTGGAAATTTACAAATAATTTCGTACCCTAAATCTTCATAAAATTCTCTAGCATTTTTGTATTCGGGTCTCGAAGACGTTTCTATTACGATCATTCTTCCATTTAATTCCATAACTTTCTTTTCGAGATTATATAAAAGAGAGTGTCCTATGCCTTTGCCCTGATTTTCTGGATCCACTGCTATCCAATACAGCTCAAAAACAGCATCGCACATAGGATTAAGTCCGAAACATATAAATCCCAAAATCTGACCATCATCGTTTTCCATCACTTCTATTTGGTAAGAAAGATCTCCTTTAAGAGACCGATCTAAGACTTCTAAGGCTACTTGAATCTCATTAGGTTTAAAAACCCCAGTTTTTATGATCAAACTCTCAATCTCGTATTTTTCATTGCTTTGGAGAGTTCTGATTCTCATTTTCAGTTCTCCTAAGAGTTATCTCTATTAATCTTTGGATAAAATCTCTGTAAGAAAATCCGGAAACTTCGAGAGCTTTTATAAATCCTGAGCCTGGAGATATATCGGGATTTGGGTTTACTTCCAAAACAAAAATATTTCCTTCTTCGTCCATCCTCAAATCTACTCTTCCATAATCTCTAATTTGAAGGACTTTAAGGGCCTTCAGAGCCACAGCTTTTATCCTTTCTTCTTCCTTAGTATTCAAATTCGCAGGATATTTTGCTCTTGTTTTTAGATCTTCTTCAGAGCCTTCTTTCCATTTAGCATCGTATCCAACGATTCTTGGCTCTATATCAAATTCTATTTCTCCAATTGCCAGAATTTCACCATCAAAAAAGGCTGCGTTAAATTCACGTCCGTCTATATAATCTTCAATCATCAGATTGGTGCCGAAATATTTAATGAGCTCCTTTGATTTTCTTTTTAGGGATTCAATGGAGTCAACCACGCTCTCTTTATCTATGCCTATGCTTCCATCTTCTTTTTTTGGCTTAATTATGACCGGAAAACTAAGATCTTTTTCTTTTATAGGTTTTTTTCCGAAAACTCTCCATCTTGGGGTGGGAATACTGCTCTTAACAAAAATTTTCTTGGCTATGGGTTTGTACAAGGCATTTTTAAGAACTTTAGGAGGAGAACCCGTGTAACTCATCCCCATTTCTTCGAGTAAAGAAGCTATGAAAATCTCGCCTTCGCTCTTTCCCTCGAAGTCTTCGCATAAATTAATGATTACGTCGGGCTTAATAAATTCAATTTCCCTTACGAAGTGTTTCAAATCTCCATCTAAGCCATAAAGGCTGTAAGGATATCCAATCTCCTTTAGAACTGTCTTTACAGAGTCAACTGCTCTTAAAATTCCCTTTCTATCAGGTCTATCATCATCAGAGACCTTATTGTAGATTATACCTACTCTTCGATTCATGTAAGATCATACCGTAACGTTGTAGCGCATTTTCAAAAATACAGTAAACAAGGTCTTTGTATTCCATGCCAACTCCACTCGCGATCAATGGAAGATCACTAAAGTTAGGATTCAATCCGGGAAGTGGGTTTACCTCCAAAAAGTAAGGTTTTTTTTCCGAGTCAACCCTGAAATCTATTCTAGAAACATCTCTGCAGCCCAAAACCCTATGAACAGTCAATGCTACCTGTCTTATCCTTTCTTCCAAGGATTTTTCAAGGGAAGGATTCACAGTGTAATTCAATTCTTTCCAATTCCTCTTTGACTCTAGGGAATAAATGAAATCTTGCCTCTTTCCTTTTTTTGGAGATATCTCCATGATTCCCAAGACATACGCATTTTGGTTATTACCTAATACTCCAACGGTAAATTCCCTCCCCTCAATGAATTCTTCCACTATCACAGGTTCCTGATATGTTAGTAGAAGCCAGGCAACTCTTTCTTCTAATTCTTCAAAGTTATTGACTTTGGAAGTTTTTCTTAAACCAATGCTCGAGCCCTGGTAGAGTAACTTTGGAATGAGAGGATAATCTAGGTTTAGTTCCTTCAAATCTTGCATCTCTCTAATTACTTTAAATGGAGGCGTTGGAACGCTAGTTGTCATTACTACTCGCTTAGCAGTCTCTTTGTCCAATGTTAAAGCCAAAGTAAGAGGATCTGAGCCTGTATAGGGTATTCCAAGTATTTCCAGTACAGCAGGAACGTGAGCCTCTCTGGAACGAGTTCCAAAGCCCTCTGCAATATTAAAAACTATATCTACCGATACCCTCTGGATGCGTTCCAGAAATTTTTTTCCACTACCTAATCTAAGAACTGTGTGTCCTGCACCCTCTAAAACATTTGATATCTCTGCAATAGTTTCTTCAACATCAAATTCTTCATAAATATCGGAGTTTAAATTATTTTCCTCGTAATAATCGATCTTTAAATCATAAGTTAAACCAACGAGTAATTTCATCACCTCTTAATTTTTTTAAAGAAATTACCTTCATTTTTTTATTTTTTGTAATTACTCTTATTATTCTCTCTCCTTTTCAATCTCGGAGTCTCGGAAGGAATTAGAGCATCAGCATCCTCTTCTAATAGTTTGATAATCCCTATGTAATTATTATGATGGAAAATCCTGTCTTTGGGCTTCCCTTTGGGATAGTACTTTACTATCATCCCTTCGTAGTTTCGAAGAACAATTGCATCCTCCGAATATGAAAGAACGTAATTTGGCATTAAGGGAATCTTTCCACCGCCTCTAGGAGCATCAATTACATAAGTAGGGACTCCCAAACCTGATATATGTCCTCTCAATCCTTCAATAATCTCCATACCTTTCCAAACGCTAGTTCTGAAATGGGATACTCCCTTTGAGGGATCGCAGTGGAAAAGATAATACGGTCTTACCCTGATTTTCAACAAAGATAGCATAAGTTCTCGCATAATTTCTACTGAGTCGTTAATTCCATTAAGAAGGACTGTCTGATTGTTTACGGGTATTCCAAGCTTTAATAAATTCCTGACCGCCTGAACAGCCTCAATAGTTATTTCTCTAGGATGGTTGAAGTGAGTATTAACCCATAGATTCTCGAAATTTTCTAGTAGACTGAGTAAATCTTGATCATAAAGGCGCATTGGTAGGGTAACAGGCACTCTTGTGCCTATCCTAATCATCTCTAAGTGGGAAATGTCTTGGAGACCCTTAAGTATTTTCTCAAGTATACGATTTGGTAATGCAAGTGGGTCACCGCCAGAAACTACGATATCACGGATTTCCTCGTGTTTCTGAAGATAATCTAAAACTCTGTCTAAACAGTAAGAGGATAAGGTGCCTTTGCTCTTTCCATGAATACGTTTTCTTGTGCAATGACGACAGTAAGTGGTGCAAAAGTTAGTGAGCGTTAGAAGGACTCTGTCAGGATAACGGTGGGTGAGTCCGGGAACTGATTGGTCTTCTTCTTCATCTAAAGGATCCTCTACCGCGTAAGCCAAATCTTCCAGTTCTTCTATGGAAGGAAATGACTGCTTGCGTATAGGATCGTTTGGGTTTTCAAGGTCAATGAGGGAGAAATAGTACGGCGAGATTAACATTGGATACGAATCACTTACTCTACAGATATCCTCAAATTCTTTCCGAGGAAGAGGAAGGATCTTCACAAGTTGTTCTGGCTTCCTGATCATGTTTTTGATCTGCCAACGCCAATCATACCACTGTTCTTCAGAAATGTCTTGCCATGGGATAAACTTCTTCCATGAACTATTCGGAGGTTTACCTTCTTCAATCGCTTTTTCCATTCCATTTCTAGCTCCTTTTCAATCTTAAAACCATCCTGTTTCAAGCTCCTCTCACGGAATATCTAGTTAATTCCAATACTGAATTCCATCTCTTTTCAATACTTTTATTTAAGCCTTTAGTAAAATTTTTTATTATTTTTAAGGAAAAAATAAGCTCCTCGAAGATTATGAAGTTATCTAATTGTTATTTAATTGCTCAGTTCTCGTTTAATTATCTTAAAGATACTCTTGAAACTTCATTTTGTAAAAATAAGATATATTTTGTAAAATCCATTCTGTCCGTTTTTCTTTTAACTTCAAAATAACTAAATTTAAGAAAAAAAGACTTCTTTAACGGTCTACAATAAATATAGAAGGGAACCGCTCTCATTTAATAACATTTTACGTGGCTTAAAAACTAAGAAGTTGATTGGAATTGTAAAAAGGATCATCGAAAAATGTCAATAAACCTTACTTTTGAGCCATCTAATCCTTTCTTCCAACACATTGACGAGATCTTCTTTTTTTATGCTTTCTTTCTTAGATAATCTGTCAACTTTCCTTGACAATGCGTCATCTCTGAATATGTCGACAATCCACTTCTGAAAATGACCATTCTTCAGGTGATAATTTATAGAAGACTCGTCTATATTTTTTATTTTCTCCAAGGCCTCTTCAATACTATTTGCTTTAATATTTAAGAAGCCCTTTTCATTGCAAAAGTAAAATGCCTCATCATCTGCTGTCTTTTTAAGAGCCTCTTTTGCTTGTTCTTTTGTTCTAATCATAGAGAGGTGTAAGTAGGGTTATATATATAAAGTTTATCATAACTTTATCTTTGACGTATAACCAATTGTATAAATACATCTTTTTTTAAGATTTGGACATATTAGACTCCAAAATTAAAACAAAAGAAGTCATCCAGACTTCAAGGAAAATTCTCCGTAGAAGGAGGACGGCAACGATGGAATTAATTTGAATTCGCCTTTTTTTTAATTTTTCCACTTTTCCGGACGCCGAAAATTTTAAATATTCGTTAGGTTTAGTGAATGGAATCTTGAAGAGGTGTTAGTAGTATGGAACTTCTGGATCAGATTGCCCTCATCATTTTTTTGATTAGCTTTGCAGGTTACCATGGCGCGTATCTTCTATTGCACCGTAGAAGGCCAGATAGAACTGTAAAGTCTCACGCAAACCTCTTTAGAGAGAAAGGAATCGAGTATGTGCTTAACAAAGAAGAACATATACTTCTGGTTCAACAGCTCAGAGACGTGATTTCGGTGAGCATTCTCTTTGCTTCTGCAACCCTTATATTTGCGGGCATACTTCTCAACTTGTTGATAAATGCTAAAAGTTTTGGAATTTTTGCAGACGTTTTATTATTCGAGTTTAAAATTCTATTTATAGTAGCCATTCAAGCCATATCTTTCATGTTTTTCGTCTCGTCTCTTCGATATTACCGCCTCGTCTGCCTATTTACCACGACACCTTCAGACGTTATAACGGATCACACAGGCATGGCAAAGCATGAATACCTTGGCAATTTGTTGAACAGAGGTTGCAGCTTTTACACTCTCGGTAGCAGAGGTGTGCTTTACAGTCTTATTGTAATTCTCTGGCTCTTCAGCCCATGGCTTTTTATGGCCGCAGTTTTTTTGATAACTCTACTATTCGCCGGTTACAGAGATTTTATTTGGGGCTAAATTGACTTTAAAAAATCGATTTCGGATTTTATCAAAGCTAATAATCTTCAGAACTTCTTTAGATTTATTTGGGATCAAGTTTCATGGAACTTACCCAATGTTTTATATATCTTAGTAAATTTTTTACCCAATTCCTGTTTAGTTTCCATACGGAAGGATAAGTCAAAAATTTTAGATTTGAGTTTTAGGTTGATAAGGGACGCTCTAATTTGGCTCGAGTGTTTTTTTATAGAAGTTTCATCAGTAGCGATATGTTCCGTCATTTCCATCAATTTATTTGCCTCTTCTTCTAAAACAATTTTTGCTCTCTCTCTTAATTTCTCAGTAGTAAACTCTATGGGAATTAGAGTACCAATTTTAGTTATATTACCTCTATTTTCAGTAATAACTTTTTCAACGGTGCTTATATCAGGGATCTTCGGTTTTTTTTCTATATAAGGGAAGATATAAATGGATTTGGCAAGCATGAGACAAGGAGCCTTTGAAAGAACTCTTTTTATTGCTTTTCGCCCCTTATCATCGCTTTTAGATGTATCGTAGGCGATTAAAGTAAATCCAATTTTTTGACCTTTTCTCTCAAGTTTAGACTTTTTAATCTTGGTTTTTTGAAATAGAAGGTAATTATCTTGGTCTAAGGCACTTTTTATCTTAGTAATCTTATCCCTCGGAACAAACCACAGATATCTGCAAATTATTTCACAACCTAATCTCTCTAACTCATTACGCGGTCTCTTTTCTTTTGAAGTTATAACCAAATACGGCATTTAACTCAACTTCATAGTTCATAGTCGAAATAGTTTTATCATATTTTTGATACATATCGAATGTTTTATCTATCCAGAATTAAAAATAGCAGATATAAAGTTTAGATGGGCCCGCGGGGATTTGAACCCCGGACCTCCCGGTTATCAGCCGGACGCTCTAACCAGTCTGAGCCACGAGCCCAACCTCCACCTTCTGAAAGGTGGATCATCAGGTCGAATTCCACCTTCTGAAAGGTGGATCATCAGGTCGAATTGCTTCGCAATTCAACATCTCAAACAGGAGTAGCATTGCTCCACCTTTATAAAAGGTGGAGGTGGTGCCTTTGTTCAACCTTTATAAAAGGTTGCGATGTTATCGAATGATCGACCTCTCACGAGAATCCTCGATTGTTGAGCGTTTTGAAGATCGCACGTTTATTGCTATTTGAGTTGTTGAATTCGCGTTAGCGAATTCGACCAAATGATCGACCTTTTTGAAGGTCGTGTTAAGGCTGAAACATCGGAGTTAATGTCTCGATTATCCAACCAGCAACCTCTCTGTAATGACTCATTATATCGAAAACGGTTATTATACCTACTATTTTCTCACCTTTGACTACAGGAAGCCTTCTTATCTTGTTTATGTTCATCAATTCTGCTGCTTGAAATATTGAGGATTCTGAATCTATGGTTATAAGGGGAGTATGCATTATCTCTGAAACTTTAGTTTCCCCGGGATCCAACCCTTTTGCTACCACCTTCTTCAATATGTCTCTCTCGGTTATAATGCCTATAGGTTTTTCATCTTCTATAACAACGAGACTTCCGACGTCTTTTGTACTCATGAGATTCGCGACTTCGTTAATGGAAGAAGAAACGTCTGTGAAAAGAACTTCTTCAATCATTATATCCTTGACCAGGGATATTTTCATGAATCATCCTCCTATGCTTTCCAGCCTTCTTTTCCTATTAAAGGTACGAACACACAAGGACCTAGGTTATCTTCTCTCAATTCATTTTCAGATACTTTTTCCACCTTAATCAAGTGCTGTAAAGTTCTATCTCCAATCGGTATAAGAAGCTTTCCCGTTACCTTCAACTGTTCAGTTAAAGAGGGGGGCACTTTTGGTGAACCTGCTGTAACTAGGATTCTATCGTAAGGTGCGTCCTTCTTGTATCCTAAAGTCCCGTCTCCAACAACTATCTTTACTCTATTCGAATATTCTGCCTTCTCCAAGTTCTCTTGTGCAAAATCAGCCAATTCTTTTATTCTTTCAATCGAAATTACACATCCGTCTTTTCCAATTATTTCAGCCATAATCGCCGCATGGTAACCCGAACCAGCACCAATCTCTAGTACAAGATGAGCAGACTCTAGGTCAAGGTTCTCGCACATTATCGCAACCATGTGGGGGGCGGATATTGTTTGACCCATTCCTATGTATAAAGGTCTATCCTCGTATGCATGAGGTCTCTGATTCTCCGGAACAAAAAGGTGTCTCGGAACTTTTAGCATCGCATCTCTAACTTCTTCTGAGATTATATATCCAGTTCTCTCCAAAAAATTAACCATTTTTTCCCTTTCTTTTTCATAATAATTCTTCAAGGTTCTGTCACGTCCAGTATTTTTGTCGCTTTGATAGGGGTTATCCTGCCGTATATTCTTTCGATATTCTCAGCCGAGAACTGTCCATATCGCTTTGTAGAACCTCCTGCTCTTATTGCATGTACAATAAAGTTAAGATTATCGATCTTGTAAACATCCCCTATTTTAAATACGTCTTCAGGATTCGTTTTTACTCTAAAACTCTTCGTATACTTTCCAAGATTGATCGTAATATTTATAGAAGAATCTTTAATTTTACACCATAAAACTCCGATATCTTTAATATCTGCCCTCTTTACGCGTTTTCTATTTTTATTCTCAATGGCAGAGATTATTAAAGACTCATCTAATTCTAGTCTGTCTCCTATAGATAACTCTTTATTAAGATAATCACTTGTCAGATAAAGAGTAGTTCTTATAGACTCTTTTCCTTTGCTTATTATTGTTTTTACAGGATTCACTTTCTCTTCAGTAAGAGATATCTTGTGAACGGTATTACATTTAGAGCATCTCATCAAGATCTGTTTTACAGATCCTTTGCTTTTATCCTCAATTATTTCGTGTAATAACTCTTCATAAGGAGAGCAACTTGGGCAGGTGAAATACAACTTATCACGCCATGATAAATTTATACAATCCCGGTATAAACGTCTTACTTATAAAATAACTATCCTCTAAAATAACCACTTTTAAAATAGGAAAGATGAGGAAAGTGGAAAATGAAGCATCAACTAAAAATCTATGCGATCGGCCATAAAAACATAACGGCTAATCATCGCTCTACATTTGAAATAACAAAGGACAAAAACATGACAAAGAAAGCAGATTGTATAATCGCCCTTAGGGCCAGTCATGCTTTAAATGAGTTCAGCGAAGAAATAAAAGAAGTTGTAAAATCGAGTAACACAAGAATAGAGTTAATACTGCATGTAGGGGACTATTTTGAAGTTGTTGGGGGCAGAGGACATCAAAACCTAACCTACTCTGATAAAAATTCTATGGTTGTAAGGAGAAGTAAATTTACGTGCGGAAGAACTCTGATGATAGAGTCGAATAAAGCGGCCTGCGACATCGATAGGAGAATCATTGAGTTATTAAAGGAAGAGATGCCAATGGAGATAAGAATAAATATTTACCCAGAATTTTTTAAATAAAAAAATAGTTGGACTAAGCCTCTTGAATCGCTCTATTCGCAGTTCTAGAAGAGATAAAATTTGATGAAAAATTGTACAATTTTGAGGAAACTTATTTACCCGATCAATTTTGTAAATTTTGTTACATATTTGTTCATATTGTATTTAACTTCTTTTGAATACTATTTTTGGGAATTATACCCCATATCTGTTTACTAAAATTTTAAATTCTTCGAATCGCATAGTATTACTTGTATGATATCGGTGGAGAGAATTGAGGAAAATCTGCTTCATCCTCAGATGAAGGGAAGGTATCTATGCATAATTGATTCTGTACAGGGGATTGACGTCTTTGATGAGATATACGAGATGATCGTGGAAGGAGAACTTCTAGACATACTCATTCTTCATGGAGGAAAGGATCCAGTATCTTTAGACATTTTTAGGGCATTTGAGGACGTTGTATTGGATTTCCGTAACGTTGTAGGTTGTGTAATTCGAGAATGCAACCTATTAAATCCATTAATGTACGTTCAGGCTGTTATGAAATATCTGAGTCAAAGAAAAGTCGACGCAATAATAATATCAAAGAAAAGAAAGATGATTGTAGAAAAAATAAGTTCTACATTAGACATCCCAATTATTACTTTTTAAGTTATTTTTTTTGACCCGTCCAAAAAATATATATGGATAATTAGAATCGTCAGTAAAAATGGTGAAATATGATGAGACTAAAAAATAAATTGCTATTATTCTCAATTTTTTCGATATTTATCTTAATATCATTATCTACGGCCGCTGAGTTTATTTCCGAAGAAACTGTTACTATAGCCAAAGATCAGACAATAGAAGATGATGTCTATCTCTTTGGAGGATACGTCACAATTGAAGGAACCGTGGATGGCGATGTTTATGCATTTGCGGGAACCATAATTCAAAACGGCAATGTGTCCGGAAGTCTCTTCGCTTTTGGAGGGACTGTTATCGTTGAAAGCCCGGTCAAAGATAATTTAAAAGCAGCGGGAGGCAACGTAAGGATTGGTTCCGATGTAATTGGCGATTCTTTCTTGGCCGGAGGAACTTTGGAGATCAATGGAAAAACTGGTAGAGACCTGATAGTAGGTGGAGGTAAAATTGTTATAAACGGAGATGTTGGAAGAGACTTGAGAGGTGGTGGAGAAGAATTTCGATTAAATGGAAAAGTGGGAAGAGACGTTTCCTTGGAATGTGATAGTCTGACTCTTTCTTCTTCTGCAGATATTGGGGGAAACTTGAAATATAAAAGCCAAAAAGAGGTAGTTATTCAAGAAGGCGCTGTCGTTCATGGAAAAATTATACCAACAATTGTAGAAAAACCAGCAAAACCGAAGAAAGGAATTGGAGGCACAATCTTAGGTAAATTACTGGGGCTTACATGGTTATTGATTTTAGGGGCGCTTTTAATCTATTTCGTTCCTGATGTTTCATCCAATATAACGAATACGATTTTAACTTCTCCATTGAAAACCGGCATCGTAGGTTTTATAGCTTTGTTTATTATTCCTATAACAAGCTTCATACTTATGATAACAATCGTAGGTATTCCTGTGGCCTTGATAGTTCTTGCACTTTATATAATAACTCTTTACATCAGTAAGATCTACGTAGGGTTGTTAATCGGAAACGAGACACTTAAACGGCTTTACAAAGAGAAGACCCCGTCTCAGTACTGGGGACTTTTACTAGGGCTTTTCATACTGTTATTCGTTACTTGGATTCCTTATTTGGGAGGCATAATCAGCTTTTTTGCCATTATCTTTGGACTGGGGGCTATTTTAATAACCAATTACAGTTTGTATATGGAATTTAGAGGAAGGAAGTCCTCTTGAGGATTGAGACATGGACATCAGAGAGAAAAAGATTGAAAAAGAGTTCCATACCTGCGATTCCTGCGGTTACGACAAGGGTTTTCACGTCTCCTTCATTAAAAGGGAAGATTATTACGAGATAGTGTTAATCTGTCCCCAGTGCGGGCAGCGCTTCAAGATAAATTGGAATTTAAAGTTAGGTTAGCTCTTCGCTTCGTAACTTGTATCCAATTAAAATCGAATTGTGTAAAATATTTATAGTGTTTATTCCCAAAATTTTTGGGAAATCAAAATGGAGCTTTCAAAGAGACGAGTTATATTGTTGGCAGAAAATGACTACGAAGATTTAGAACTCTGGTATCCTAAATTAAGACTTATTGAGGCTGGAGCGGAGGTTACAGTAGTTGGAGTTGGAGAAGAAGTCTATTACAGCAAGCACGGATATCCAGTAACTGTTGACGGAAAAATAAAAGACTTTGAGTCAAAGGATTTTGATGCAGTGGTTATCCCTGGAGGTTGGGCACCGGATCGCATGAGAAGATATCCTGAACTTGTTAATTTTGTGAAAGAAATGAATGATTCTGGAAAAGTAGTTGCTGCCATCTGCCACGGTCCTTCCGTTCTAGTCTCTGCGGGAGTTTTGAAAGGCAAAAAAGCTACTTGCTTTATCGCGATAAAAGATGATGTCGTGAATGCGGGCGCTGAATATTTGGATAAACCTGTGGTAGTTGATGGTAACCTGATTACCTCTCGAAAGCCTAACGATCTCCCAGATTTCTGTAGAGAGATCATTAACGCTTTAAAGTATCCAGAAGAAGGATTTATGTACGAATGAAATAAAATTCATCACTATACAGAGTCGTAAATTTGTGGTTTTCGGGATTTTATATAATGCTTTATTAAGGGCAGAATATATGCACTTACTAAAAGGAAAAATCCCACAAACCTTGTATAAGGATTATCAATAAAAATCAAAATGAATCCAGCAATAATAATAAACAATGAATCTTTCCTGCTGAGTGGACAGAAATTTGTTGAACATGTTTTTTCAACCTTTTGGGGTTTTATTTCTTTTCTCTCAGTATTTGTCACCTATAATCACTCTCTCTATTCCAATTTCATAATTTATGGGGAGCTGGGGACGGAATTGGTGGCGAAATGGCGGATTTTAGGGGGAAAGGGGTCTTGTATTTCACCTGAGGGGAAAAGGTAGGAGTCCAGATTTTTTCCCAGCCCCCTAAGTTACCATAAATGTACCTGTTGAAATAAATTTTCCAGAATTAGACCTTTTTTGTCCCAAATTAGTTCCAAATCTATTATAATTAGGCATATAGTTATCTGATAACATAATTAAACAATAGCCAACTCCAAAAAGACATTATGAAAATCAAGACCAATACATGTATTTATGGTTTTCTTGAAACAAAAAACCAATTTTTACTTTTATATTTAAAAATTTGACCATTAAGCCAGATGAATATTACATAAATCAATATAGCATAGAGTATTAACTTAAATAACTCTAATTCTATTAGTAAAGCAGCTATGAGAGTCGATACAAGGAGCAAGATTATCTTATACTTAAACGTATTTTTCAATATCTTACCTCCTAATTTGTCCTATTTAATAGGGCATAATAGGAAGATTTATTAAGGAGTATATATATTTTGTCCTATAGAAAAGGACAATATAAAGGGGTAAGTATGAAAACGAAAGTTAAAATTGAAGTTGACAAGGAGAAAATAAAGGAAGGTTTGAAGTTAGAAGAACGTAAAGAGAGATTTAAACATGGATTGGACAACATAGATAAGCCTTTTGTTGACCTATTGGTTTTTTTCCTGAATACAGAGACCAAGGCTAAGATATACTTATATCTTAGAAAATTTGGAAAGGCGACTTCTCAGGAGATTGCGAAAGGTACCATCTTGTATCCGAGCAGCGTAAGAGAAGCATTGGTTGACCTTCATGATATGGGAGTTGTCAGGAGAGAAAAGGCGGAAACAGAAAAAGTAGGCAAAAAGCCATATATTTATGAGGCGATCCCTCCAGTGGAGCTCATGAAAAAGACGGTAGGAAACATTGAACAAAAATTAAACAAGTTAGTAGACCTAGACAGATACCTGGATGAAGAAGGAGAGATAAAGCATCCCAGAATACCAGTAAGGATAAAGATTGTAAAAGAGGATACTAAAAGTAAGGATGAAGGCCAATAATTACGTCTTAAATCTCTTTTAATCTTTTTTTTATTACTTTTTTATTAATTTTTGCGCGTATGAGCACTCGTCTCACAATAGAAGACGGGTACATAAAGATTTCAGAATCGAGAATGTTATATATTAACACTTTAAACAATCAATAAATAGTTACGAAGGGTGTGGAGTATATGGAATATAAATTAAAGTACATCGAAACCTTGAATAAATTGCTTGAGTTAGAAAATAATCTCATGGAATGCCATAATTTTCTCATCAGTATACTCAGCAGTCCAAAGGTCAAGGATAGAGATCATGAAGACGTACAATTTATTTTGCATAGAATGGAAGAACTTCGCGCGTATATAACAAGGATATTGCTTTACGAAGACATTGACGATTACGAATCGATGGATATCTTAACGTAATTTTATTATCTTTACTTTGATACAAGATCGTTTTTCGAATATAAAATAAATACTAGGTAATTTTCCATCTCAAAAAGAAATAAATAGGGACTAAACGAGAATTTCCCATATCTCCTCTCCAGAGTATTGATCTAAGGCTTTAAGATACCCATTTGAAACAACATACAAAACTCCATTCGCTCTTGTAAGTATGTTTTTAGCCCTAGTTTTCCAGAGGAGTATACCATCTTCGCTTAAAGCAGTTAAAGTATCATCAGATAAGATGTAAACAACATTATTTGATACGAAGAGAGGATAACCCGTATCCTTAAAACTCCAGTATATTTCCCCTGTATATTGATTTAAGGCTAAAATTTCGCCATTAGATCTTAAGTATATAATTCCGGAGGAAAATAATGGTTCAGAACTAGCATCCGTCTCCCACATACTCAAACCTCTCTTGTCCAGAACTTTGAGTTTTTCTCCATTGTATGCATAGAGTAAGTTGTTGGAGTATCTGAGGTAAGAGGGAACTATATTTAGTTTCCATATCTCCTCTCCAGAGTACTGATCTAAGGCTTTAAGATAACCATCTGAAACAACATACAACACTCCATTCGCTCTTGTAAGTATGTTTTTAGCCCTAGTTTTCCAGAGGAGTATACCATCTTCGCTTAAAGCAGTTAAGGTATCATCAGATAAGATGTAAACAACATTGTTTGATACGAAGAGAGAGTCGATTTCTGCAGAATTTACAGAACCAATACAAGCCAAAAGGACCAATGAGATTATAATCGCTTTTTTCATGTCTGACAATCTGTTTGAACAAATATATATCATTTTTTATTCTTTTATATTTTTTTCCACAAATCTGTCAACCCTTCTTTTAACGTTGTAAGGACATCAAATTTAAGAACTTTTTTCGCTAAAGAAACGTCAGCGACGCTCTTTCTTATGTCACCTTCTCTCGGTGGATGAAATTCCACAGACAACTCTTTTCCAGATATATCTCGTAATAATTTTACAAGTTGGTTTACACTTGTTTCTTTTCCTGTCCCGATGTTTATTTTATTTCCTGTGGCCTCTTTTGATTTGCTAGCAAGTATGTTCGCTCTTACAACGTCTTTAACATGAATGAAATCTCTGGTTTGATTTCCATCTCCATATATGGGAAGCGTTTTTTGCTCCCTAATTTTATTCAAGAATATAGGTATTACTCCGGAATAAGGGTCGCTTGCTCTCTGTCTAGGTCCAAAAACATTGAAATATCTTAAAGAAACAGTTTTCAATCCATACAAATCGTTGTAAATTTTACAGTAATCTTCTCCAGTCTTTTTACTTATCGCGTAGGGAGACTTAGGATTTAAGGGATGTTTTTCGTCTACAGGAAGGTATGTTGGATCTCCGTATACAGATGATGAGGAAGAAAAAACAAATCTCTCTATATTCTTTTTTCTGCACATTTCTAATGTATTTAAGATACCCAATATGTTTGTCTGAGCATCGAATAAAGGATCCTCGATAGATTTTTCTATAGATACGCTCGCCGCGGTATGAAACACTATATCTATATCTTCTAAGTTTAATTTAGGTAAATCGTTCAAGTCAGACTTAAAAAAAACAATTCTATCCTTAAATTTCTTTATGTTCTCCAAACTACCTGCTGAGAGGTTATCTACAATAGTAACATAATTCGATTCGCAAAAGTATTCAGCAATGTGAGAACCTATAAATCCGCAACCTCCTGTTACAAGGATATTTTTTTCTTTCATAGGATCCCTATACTTATGTTAGTAAAATCAAATTCTCAACTTCTGATGGTGGCAGTTTAACTTCTTTAGTGATAAGTATTGTCAATATAGTCCTTATTTCATTCTCTTTTAAGTTTAAATAGCCTAAAATTGTGCCTATGTGGAATGGGTATCCAGAAAATACACTCTTACTCAGACCTAATATGAGTTCTTTAAAACCCAGTTCAAAAGGATGTAGGGACCCAGTTTCTTTAAATTTAGATACTGCCTTCGATACTATATCTGCGTATTTCGTGGAAGAAAGCTCTGATGGGATTATATCTATATTCTCTGCGCTAAAACACGCATTTAACAAGACATCTGATAGTTGATATCTGTAAGGAATGAGATAATCAAAAATTTCCTCTTCCTCGAGACCCCTACATCTTAAAACATTAATTAGATTTCTTCCATCTATTTCTAATCCGATAAATTGTTTGGCCATCTTTTTATCTTGATTCGATAATTTTTCCATTGATTTGGTAATTTTGCTATAAACATAAGAATCTAAAGCAGTTTCAATGGGGTATGCATCTCCTTTCTCCCTAAATTTTGGTACAGTGTCTCTTATTATGGGTGCGTATTCCAAATCTTTTAGTATGCCCTCCATCTCTTCGAGCATTTCTATCTCCATGAGAGATTCTACTAAAACATGGTCTATCTTTCCAAAGGGGATGATTGGATACTTTTCTTTTATATCGGCGGCTTTAATTCTAACAATAGTCTTAATAGCATCGATTTCAAATTTTTTCCCCATTTCAGATAGAAATTCTCTTGGTTGCTTATGCAGATATCTTATGAGCCTATCATAATCGTTAGTGAAAGAATTGACTAAAGCCTCTTCTATCAATAATAAAGAAGGGGCCTCAATATCTGTCAAATATTTTTCGTAATAGGTGCCCTTTAGGAAGGATAAAGCATCTTCAACGGAAGTGGCTTCTAATAAAGATTTCATTTCTGCTGTTTTTAATAAGTAAGATTTCATCGCCCTTATTCTAGCGTTTACATATGCATAAAGAGATGTCGACATCTACAAACATCCATATATCTAATTTTAGTTTGATTTATCATTAAATATGTTTATTTTTAATTTTGAGCAAATTTTATGCTTTAAAGTCTAAATATTTACTTGAAAAATATTATTTTGAATAATATAAGAGTTTCGGTGGTATTTAAAGTACTGAAAAAAAGTTTAATAACGTTGTACGAAACGAATTCGCTGATAAAAAGTCAAAAATGTATATGTAAAATATTTACTTATGAACTAACGGTGTAGGATATATGAAAACAATCGAAATCATCGATATAAGGAGGCTATCACCTTATCCCAACATGGTGCAATATTCTATTGATCTTAAATACAACAACAAGGAATTATCTCTTTTCATGACAGTGTCTCCTGAAGGCATATTTATGGCCATAACGCCTTTTTGTGAGGAAGCATTAAAGCTCAAATCTTTCTTTGAAAACAAAATGAAAAGAAAAGCAGACGTAAAACATTACGATAAGAGAGCAAACGACCTTACCATCGAGTTCCATCTAAACGGAGACGAAGATCTAAATGAATTAGAGGAAATATTTGAAAAAATAGAGAATTACTTGATTATTTAAAATGGAACGTGGCTAGCTATGGAATGTGGCTCGTTCCATCCGCAATGAACTTTTAAAAAAAGTTCGATCAAAAGAAAGATAATAACTAACCTAAAATTATTTTATTAACGGTACCGAATGAGTCGTTTTCTTCTCTATATTTGTTCTCTACTCTAAATTTTATATGGGGGTGTAGAGAGGGGGTGATAGGTTAGAATAAGATAATTTCAGTATAAAGTATAATATTACCACCTTCTAGAAGGATGTGAAAAATAAAGAAACTATTAATAAGGGTAGAAGATTTTGAGGTAACACTCTTATACAGGTAAATCCTAATCAGAAAAATACAAACAGAGGTGAACTGAATGGACTTCTTTTCTCACGGTCTATGGGCATATTTAATATTCCGAAAGTATGAATGGAAATATTTAGGATTACTCTTCGCCATTTTACCCGATCTTCTGTTCGGAATCCCTGCTTTAATATACTTTGCTTTCAGAAAATCTCCACCTTACCATGCATTTATTTCTGAAACATCGCTGATATACAAGTTGTATTATCTTTTCCATAGCCCTTTAACAATGTTTTTTTGCTTCTTTATTTCTTCTCTTTTTATTGGTAGATTTTTTTATCCTCTATTATTAGGTTGGGGCATGCATGTAGTAATAGATTTCCTCACCCATCAGAGTATAGCCCCCCCAAGACCTTTTTATCCCATTTCAAGTTTAGAAGTAAAAGGATTAATTTCGTGGGGAGAACCATGGTTTCTCGCCCTGAACTATTCCCTATTAATCATATCTTATACCTACATTCTTATAACTGACAAATTAAAATTTTAGTTAATCAAAATTGCTTGTATATGTTCAAATTTGAACGAATAAAACAATTAATTGGAAAAAATTTAGACTTCTAGGGAAACTTCTTTTGTATTTTGCTTCGTAGAGTATTGAACGAGTGATCCAATGACGTATCCTGCGGTTAATGCCGTTAGAATAATCGTAGGCATATACAATAATCCGACTATTTCCAAAACCGCTATTGTTCCAGTTGAGCTGAAAACTATAAGATCAGTCAAGAAGATTAAGCAAACAAATAAAACAGGACTAACCACCATTATTGAGGCACAAAAGGCCCTGTTTCTAATCTTGTTTCCAGTAATACATCCTGTAGCAAGACTTATGGTAAGAGGAATCATTCCTAAGAAGATTAGACCAGCTAAGGAATCCCATAATAGACCTAAGAATCCTAAGATACCGTATACGATGGTAGAAACCTTAAGGGAGAATATGAAGTTCTCCTTGTTATTTTTCTTCTTTTCAACCATTTACACCACCAATAAACTGTATGTACAATAATATCGAAAAATCTTCCTTTTTTTCCGATTCTTTTCGAAATAATTTTAGAATAGTTTATTTTGGTAAAATTTTTCTGAGCAAAACGGATAAGGTACCGAGGATTATTGCGAGAATAAAACCTAATACCAAAGGGTATACAGGTAACTTTCCTGAAGAATAGAGATCTGTTATTCTTGAAAGAAAAAGTAAACCTAATACAATTAAGGCGATATTAACCAACGCAAAAAAAGAGATGGCAAAGATTAATTCTTTCTTCAATTGACCACCTCAAGGGATGGAATTTTCGATCCTATATTAAGGTTATGAATTTAGAAATAGGATTTAACGCTGTACAGTTGGCGCTTACATGTAAATCTCGCTATTTGAAGAAGGGTTCTGTTAAGTATTAAGTATTTTAACCAAAAAATGGGGAAGCCTAACTCGTGTTAGGCTACTTATGTTACTCATGGTCATGGCAAGCTTCACTCTTTGCAAGCTTCGCCGAAGCGGAACTCGTAGTCATAGGTGGTGGTGAAGCCTAACTCAGGCGAACCCGTGGTCTTCTCGGTTCCTCCTCCACAGATACCCTCCAGGCCACCCAAGCCTGTGCCCTCGATAACCCGAAGGTAGCCTTCGCACGTGACATTACCTTTTTCCCCGCGTAAGCGTGGGACATCACAAGTAGCCGATTGGAAGCGTGCGAAGCTGCCTGGTTCTGAGTCGCCCACTGTTCCGATAAAGTGACCGTACCCCGAGGCGATTGCTTTAGCCGTCTTTAGGTTTAGCGTGTGGCTCTGCACTGTGGTCGCGGTTCCCTCAATGGTTCCCGTAAATATACTGTATGCAGTTCGGGTGTCTACTATCTCGTTGTCGAATTTGTGGGTGAACATGCAATCCACGTCAGGGGCTTGGCAGGGTATGATGGTGACTATCTGTCCTGTAGCATGGATGGCTGGTGTCGTGGGTGCAGCCGCTTTCTCTTTTGCTCCAATGCAGCCTGCTACTAATCCTATCATTAACAGTAGCAAAAATCCCTTTTTGTACATTTCCATTTATTTCACCTCCCCTTTTAATTAGTATTTTTATCATCGCGCCCCACACTCGGCGCTAAATTAAAAAAAATAATTAATAGCAGAATTTCTACGCTAATTCAGATTTAAAATAAAACATGTTATCTGCCCCCCTCCATCGGCGCTAAATTAAGGTAGATTACTTTGTATTTTCCGAAATATAAGTAATTTTCGATTTTGTGAAAGTTACCGATATTAGTTCAACCTAAGATCCTGTTTAGTATTTTAACCAAAAAAAATGGGGGAAGCTTAACTCGTGGTTAGGCTACCTATTTTACTCATGGTTATGGCGAGCTTCACTCTTTGCAAGCTTCGCCGAAGCGGAACTCGAAGTCATAGGTGGTGGTGAAGCCTAACTCAGGCGTACCATAGCCCTCAAAGGTTCCTCCTCCACAGATACCCTCCAGGCCACCCATGCCGGTGCCTTCGATAACCCAATGGTAGCCTTCCCACGTGTAATTACCTTCTTCACCACGTAAGGCTGGGATATCAAGGGTCCACGTCCAGAAGCGTGCGAAGCTGCCTGGTTCTGAGTCGCCCACTGTTCCGACAAAGTGACCGTACGCCGAGTTGAATGCTTTACCCGTCTTTAGGTTTATTAATTGGCTATTCACGCCGGTCCCGGTTCCCTCCATGGTTCCCGTAAATATACTGTATTGATTTCGGGTCTTCATTAGCTCGTCACCGAATTTTTGTTCGAACATGCAATCCACGTCAGGGGCAGAGCAGGGTATGATGGTGACTATATTTCCTGTAGCATGGATGGCTGGTGTCGTGGGTGCAGCCGCTTTCTCTTTTGCTCCAATACAGCCTGCTACTAATCCTATCATTAGCAGGAGTGAAAGTATCAATCCCATTTTGTACATTTCCATTTATTTCACCTCCCCTTTTAATTAGTATTTTTATCATAGCGCCCCTCCTTGGCGTTAAATTTAAAAAAAGTTTAATGCTAGGTTTTCAACGCTAATTCAGATTCAAAATAAAAACATATTATCTGTCCTCCCCCACCAAGTGTTTTTACTAAGTTTCACGAAACATAAGTATTTTGCGGTTTAAATACAATTACCGATATAATCAGCTATATAGATGAAATTTTCCTTTTTGTATTCAGAAAATGAACTAGAGAGTCCAATTCTTGAAATAGAACCCAAATAAGGATTTTTGATTTTATAATAATTACTGATAATTCATTTTAGATCATGGTTTGGGCTTCGTTGGTAAAAAAGACATTTGAATGACTATTTTTGATAAGAAAACGATTGTTAATTCTGACGACATGACCCTTCTAATCAGTAGATGGTTAGACTCTTTATGTTTGGAATCTTCTTTAACTCTTCAATAACACTGCTCGATATAGGTTCGTTGGTAATTATTGTGAACTTTGGCTCATCAGATAATTCAGGATCATCTGCGACTGCCTGTCTAATGCTTATACCGTGTTCAGCGATTTTCATGCTTATGCTCCCTATTATACCTGGTTGGCTTGCATCTTTAACAGAGATTTCGATTACTCCGTGTCCTAGGTGGATGGCAACGTCTCTTAAAAAAGCAATTGACCTGATTTCAGTAAAGATATTACGAAGAAGATCATTCTCAAGTATTTTTCTGGCCGTAGCGTCAACTACACGCCTATCAACACCTGCCTCTTTTGCAATCTGCGTGTGGGGTATCTCAATGTTTCCGCAGACAATCTTTTCGTCCTCTCTTACTTGGAAACCTCTTTCTAACAATAATTGGACAACTCTCTTCTGCGCAGGATATGGGTCAAATATATCTTCAATAATTTTCCACATGTGAATTCCTCAATACATTTCGCGTTCCTTTAAAACTGCAATCTCTAGCGCGCGAAGTATATCAGATCTTGTTATAATTCCAACTAGTTTTTCTGGATTATCTTTTTCAACTACTGGTAACCTACCAATATCGTTTCTGTGTAATTTTTCTAATGCCTTCTGTAAAGTCTCATCTGGATAGGTAACAATAAGGTTTTTAGTCATGATTTCTGAGATTAAGACGCCGTTTCTCTCATCTAAGGGTACTTTTATTAAATCATCGAAGGTGATGATACCTGACAACTTATTACCATCAACAACCGGATAGCCCAAATGATGCCTTTCCAGCATAATATCATGAAGATCGGCTAGATAATCATTTTGAGATATGGTGACCAAATTAGTGTTCATCGCATCTTCTACCTTAATCTTTTCAAGTGTCGGAGCCCATTCTTCTCTTATTTTTACTCCCCGCCTCTCGAGTTTTAAAGTATAGATCGAAGAGCCTTTTAGCAAAACATGTGCTACTGCATAGCTTGTAGAACAAGCCAACATTAAAGGAAGGAACAAGTTGAAATTCCTTGCCATTTCGGGTATAAATATAATACATGTGAGGGGGGCGCTAGCCGCTCCTGCGAACAATGCGCCCATCCCGACAAGAGAATATGCCGTTGGAGTCTCCACTAAGTTAGGGAAATAGTTATGGAAGGTCAAACCGAGAGCGCCGCCGAGCATTGTGCCTATATAAAGGGAAGGAGCAAATATGCCTCCGCTACCTCCAGTACCTATAGTAAATGACGTGGAGAATATTTTTAATAATCCAAGGATAAATAAGAGAGTTAATGGCAAACCACCCAGCATGGCTAAGTCTACGCCACCATATCCTACTCCCATTATGTTGTCATTTATTAATCCCATTATTTTAGGGTTATTTGCAGTTTCTGCATAATTTATGCCAAGTATGTTCAATGAGATGATTCCGAGCATTCCAACGAAGAGACCACCTACGGCGAGCCTGTATTGAGGAGGAATAATCTTTACCTCGTCGAAGAAATCCTCGATTTTGTAGAAAATTCTTACCCAAACGAACGAGATTACGCCAAATATCAAGCCAAATATAAGATATAAGCCGAGCTCTTGTACTTTTGGAAACGGGAAGGGTGGCACAGTTAATGAAGGACTAGGTCCTAATATACTAATTGCTACAGAAGTACCAACCACTGATGCAAGCAAAATTGGTATAGCGTCTAAAGGCTCTATTCTTCTGTAAAGGACTTCCAATCCAAATAAAACTCCTCCCAAAGGAGCGTTAAACGTAGCAGCAATGCCTGCTGCAGCACCGCAAACGACGAGCAATCTAATATCCCGCTCGGTAAGTTTGTATCGTTGCCCTACCATGGAGCCTACAGAAGAGCCTATCTGTGCAATAGGACCCTCTCTTCCTGCGCTCCCTCCGGAACCTATTGTAATGGATGATACAAGGATCTTAATGAAGGCAACTCTTGTTCTAATTCTACCTCCTCTCAGGTTTAAAGCCTCCATAACTTCCGGAACACCGTGTCCTTTTGTTTCCGGACTGACTTTGTAAATTATAGGGCCTATTATCAATCCTCCTAACGCAGGCAAGGCTATTAGACCTAAATTATACTTGCTAGCCGAGAATGAAATTTGAGGTAAGAGCGTGCCGAAGAAGATCTTTTGATTTATTGCTATCATGCCTCTAAATAAAACAGCACCAATACCGCCGGCAAGACCTGCTAGAATGGCAAGCATATCTACTTTGAACCATCTTTCTTTGGTGATGTCGCGGAGGGAATAAAACAATGACTCAAGGTAATTCATAGACTCTCTTTTGTTAGATTCTTTTTCCTCTTCCACCAAATTACCAACCATCCCGCATGAAATTTTAATTTAAAATATTTTTATCTCTTCTTTTGAGAATTGTTAGAAAATACATATTTAAATGTTATCGCCTAGCATTTTAAACGTGCGTGGTCAAGATGAAGGATGAAAACATTGTAGTTGCGATAGGAGAAAAAAAGAATCAAACCATAAATCTACTCAGGGATCTGATCAAGTTTGCCACCATTGTTCCTCCGGGCGAGAAATACGAAGAAATATGTGATTTTTTAATCCCAAAGTTTGAAGAACTTGGATTTGAAGTTGAGAAGATTTTAATGCCTGATGATATTTTTAAAAAGAAACAAAGAGAAAAAAATCCCTTGTTAGAAGGAAAGAGAACCAACTTACATGCATTTCTTAATGCTGGAGCAAAAGAGACAGCCATAATATCCACACACCTAGACGTTGTTCCCGCTGGACCGGGATGGAATGTACCCCCCTTCGAAGGCGTGATAAAAGATGGCAGAATCTATGGACGCGGTGCTTCCGACTCTAAGGGTGGAGTGGCTGCACTCTTGACCGCAGTAAATGCAGTAGAAGAACTAGATCTTGAACTAAATTACAACCTTAGGATTGTCTTAGCAACAGACGAAGAGGTAGGCCCTTATTCTGGTCTTTGCTATTTCGCCGATGAAGGCATCTTAGAAGGAGATTATTTCCTATGCATGGATAGTAGTGGTGATGCCATTACCATCGGGACAAATGGAGTTATTAACTGGTGTATAGACGTTTTTGGGAAGTCTTGGCATAGTGGTAGTAGTTTTCTCGGCGTTAACCCGATAGAGAAGTCTACGAGTATTATGGAAGAATTCATGAACCTAAAAGCCGTAATAGAAAAGAGAAGATCTAAGTTGCCTAGTAGCCCCGTTATAGAAGATAAAGTTGATTTGAAAAATGTTGTACCCGTATTAAACATGACGATGATAAATGCTGGTGTTAAGGAAAATATAATACCCGATAAATGCACCCTGAAAGGAGACCGGAGGTATATTCCAGAAGAAAAACTTGAAGATGTTTTGTCGGAAATAGAGCTTGCTTTAGAAAGATCAAAACAAAAGGACCCAGATATAAAATTTAATTGGACCTACGAAGAGGTGTATCCCCCGATGTACACTGATTCAAATCATCCGTGGGTAAAGAAAGTTCAAAAAATAGCCAGTTATGCAAGAGGAGAAGAATTAGAACTTGTCGGGGCGCAAGGAAGCCTTGATGTCGCATATGCAATCCAAAAGACAGGATTACCGGTATGTTGCTACGGCGTAGGAAGACTTTTGGAGAGTAATGATCACGCTGCAAATGAAAATATTAGGGTAGATGATTTGATGAATTATGCAAAGTTTCTTGGTATGTTGTTGACTGCATAGAATAGACTGTATAGACTGTATAGAATAAAAAGGTGAATAAAATGCACGAGAGAATATTAGACGAATACACAGAGATAATTAATAAAAGACTGGAAAAATACTTTGTAGATCTTTTAAATGAGGCAAAAGATTATCACCCTTTCATATATGATGTTTATTCGCGGTTTAAAGAATATATTCTAAGAAAGGGGAAGAGATTAGCCTCTTGCAGTACATTGTTGACTTACAAAGGATATACCAATGAGGTTAATGAGAAGATCCTAGACGTTTGCGTAGGTATAGAGTTGTATAGACATAGCATCTTGGTCCACGATGATTTGATCGACAGAGATAATCTCAGGAGAGGAGGTAAAGCCTTTCATAAGATATTTGGTGGTTACGATGAGAGGTTTGGAGAAGGTCTTGCTGTATTCACAGGAAATATGATTTATGCCTTGTGTATCCAGGCAATTCAAAATTCGGGTTTTAGCGACGAATTGATAAGCGAAGTGATCGAGTTATTTGTAAAGGATTTTCAATGGGTAAATGAGAGTCAAATTCTCGATCTGCTTTTTGAATATACAGAGCCGAACAGGAGAGAATGGTATGTTATGGCTAGTAGAAGAGCAGCATCGCTTTTTAATTGCACGATTTTGACTGGAGCGATTTTAGGAAAAGCTCCTGATGAGGACATTCTTAAATTGAAGGAAGCAGCCTCTCACATAGGTTATTCCTTTGATATACAAGACGACATAATTGGAAGTTTTGCGAGCGAAGAAGAGTACGGTAGAGAACCAGTTGGAGACATTGTTTTAGGAAAAAAACCCCTGCACACTGTATATGCCTTTGAATTTTCTGAAGAAGAAGATTTAGATAAATTGAAGGTGAAAGGCGATATAACGGAAGAGGACATAGAAAAAATAAGAGAAATCATAAAGCGAACCGGTGCATTAGATAAGGCTAAAGAAGATTCCAGAACCCATGCAAAAAAAGCAATTGAATTAATAAAAAAGACATCCCTCTCCGAGGAAACTAAAGAATTCTTCGTAGGTTTTATTGAGTACGTTGCTGAGAGTTTAGAATGGTACAAATAAGAAATGCTAAGGATAGACATCTCTAAGAAAGACATTTCTAGGCACAAATAGGTTAGGGACATTAAATTTTTTGTTCGTTGCGCAAATAGACTTTTATAGAAAAATGTAGATAAAATAATTAATATTGAGAATAATTGGATGATTCTATGCAGTTAAATTCATCCGAAAAACTCGTCGGTAGTAAAGTTAAAAGTTTTTACGAAAAATGCTCTTTCCCTGGCTACGAGGAATTTGACTCCCTCGATAGTTTAATAGTCAAGGCTGAAACCAAAGTCTTCGCAAAGATGCTCAATGACCAGATACCTCCACTCAAACGGATAATAGATTTCGGGTGCGGTACAGGACAACTTGCAATCTACCTTTCACTTGCAAATCGTCGAGTAATCGGGGCAGACTTCTCCTTTAATTCTTTAAAAAAAGCCGAGTTATTTAGAAAGAAACAAGGTTTAGACGATGTTTCTTTTATTCAAATGGATCTTTTCAAAACAGCCTTTAAGCCAGAATCCTTTGATTTCTTATTCTGCCTAGGCGTTTTACATCACACTGCAGATCCACGTAAAGGCTTCAGAGAATTATGTAAACTTGTAAAGAAAAACGGATACATCATAGTGGGATTATACAACAAATACGCCCGCCTGTTATCTAAATTTCGACGATTTACTTTTCAACAAACTGGTGACCGTTTTTTATGGCTGGACTATTTTATGCGATCACCAATGGATGACGAAAAAAAGAAAATCTGGTTTCAAGACCAGTATATGAATCCACATGAGTCTAGCCATACCGTGGATGAGGTCATGTCCTGGTTCGAAGAGAACAAAGTCAAGTTTGTTAACAGTTTGCCTAAGACGCGTCTCGGCAAAGATTTCGATCCTGAAGAAAAACTTTTCAAGGAAGAAGAGTTAGGAGGACGCTTAGAACGATTTATCTGCCAGTTATTATGGATTTTTACTCTGGATCGAGAAGGCGGTTACTTTTTGATGATCGGTCAGAAGGAATAATTTTTTTATACTGTTTGAGACAATAATAGTAAACAGTGCCTACAAAAAATGCTCTAAGGAGTTTAAAAAATGGGGAAAGCTAAAATAATTCTCGAGTTATTCGAATTCATGAAAGATCGAAAAAAATACTGGTTGGCGCCGATCTTAATTATGTTGTTGGCGTTGGGGATATTTATTGTGTTCACAGAAACCTCTGCTATAGCACCCTTTATTTATGCATTCTTCTAGAAGGGGGTAATAATACATTTTATACTGAAATTATGCTATTTTACCTTATCACCCCCTTTCTAAACCCCTTTATAAAATTTAAAGTGAAAAAGACTCTCTTGTATCCGTTATAATATAATTTTAGATAAAGTTGCGGGTGCAGCGAGCCACGCTGCATGGAACGAGCCACGTTCCATAGCGAGCCACGCTGCATTTATATTAAACTGTCATCTACAATTTTTTGATAAATCAATTCGGTCGCAAGTTTGTGGCCTTCGCTGTTCCAGTGACCGTCGTATCTGTAATGTAATTCCTTACCCGTTTCTTTATGATAATCTTGGAAAAAAGGACATAATCCTAAATAGGTAATATTGTTTTTATTAGCGATTTCTTCCAATAATCTGTCTGGTTTTTCAAGGTCCCACTTCATTGATTTCAATTCAGGATACTTACTTAATTCTTCGTTCAATTTAGCAGAATCTATTTGTATAGGATGCGACAAACAAACAACCATTAATTTGGCATCGATAGAATTAGATTCGTTCTTAATCTTTAATATCATTTTTTCGGTTATTTTCCAAGAATCTCGCCATTCCGGTGAATAATTCTCTTCATAGACATGAAGATCATATAAGTATCTCCTTTGCGCATTTTTTAGAACAATATAATTACTTCTCCTTTCTTGGAGAAACTTGTAAGTGAGAGGAAAAATACTCTTAAAGTACATAAAAAATCCTGATGACAATATCGATTTATTTTCTGGATAGATTTTTGGTGAAAAATTTTCCAGTATTTCTATACTTCCATCATTTCTAAGTTTTGCTCTTTCCATGTTTCCACTTACGTCGTTCCCTGTAAAAAATGCAAGCATAACTAAGTCAGGATTATATTTTTTCCCATAATATTTTAAAATTAAATATTCGTTGACGGTATCAGTTGCCTCGACACCAAGATTTAATACTTCGAATCTTTTCCCCTTATAATTTGAATTTAACTTTTTTTCTAAAATTTTTACGAATGTTTCGTTCAAAGGTACCTGCAAACCTTCTGTGAAGGAATCTCCTAATACGATGATTCGAAAAGTTCCATTCTTTTTGTTGTATGGATAATCATACTCCCGAAATCCGTGCGAATTGATTTTAATAGATATATTATACTCTTTTTTTCCCCATATGTCTTTATGTATGCCTTTTTTGTTCGGTATATTTATCATTATATTCTTTTCGGCATCCCAGGTAATGAATTTGTCTGGCTGTGGTTTAGAAGCGTGAGATTCAGTAACTTTTAATGTTATTTCAAATAGTGTAAAAAAGACTATAATACTAAACAATATCAGAGTTATGTTGAGGATGAATTTTTTGTGTGTACTCTTCAATTTACAACCTCACAACTGTTTTGTTTTTTCAATGTTGCTGTTATTTTTTTCATTCCTTACCTTTGTATAGGTATTTTGGCTTAAATGTTTTGTCTTGCTCTACTGACTATGTTTTTTTGAAATCGAAATGCAGGTAAATGCCGAATCAGGAAGTCAAATGGTTACACATTGGCAGCCAAGAAGATGAAACTTGCCTTTCAATTTTAGTCGAGGGTAAACTCCTTTTGCCAATCGATATCCTCTCCCACGGGTTTCTGCTCTTTCTTATCTAACAAAAAGTAGCCTAATACTAAATAATCCATCTTCGTTCTCATAAAGCATTTGTAAGCATCTTTTGGCGTGCATACGATCGGCTCTCCTCGAACGTTAAAGGATGTATTAATTATTACCGGAACGCCGGTAAGTCTGTAAAATTCACTTATTAAATCGTAAAATAGGGGATTATCCTCTCTCTTTATCGTTTGTATACGAGCAGAACAGTCAACATGTGTGACAGCCGGAATAATCCTTTTATCTTCTCTCACCTGAGCAACCAAAAGCATATAAGGGCTTGGACAATTTAAATCAAAATATTCTGAAGATTTTTCTTCAATAACAGTGGGAGCAAAGGGTCTGAAACTTTCCCTGAATTTAATTTTTAGGTTAACTATGTCCTTCATATCCGAATCTCTAGGATCTGCGACAATACTCCTATTTCCCAAAGCTCTGGGACCAAATTCCATTTTTCCTTGGAACCAGCCAACCACATTTTTCTCAGCGATGAGTTTTGCCGTCTCCTCAATGATTCCGTCTCTATCTAACTTTTTGTAGTTCGCATTACTCTCAATCAAGAATTTCTCTATGTATTCATTGGAGTACGAAGGACCTAGATAAGCGTTTTTCATCAGTGATTTATTCCCGGGATTTCTCTTGTTTCCCAACCATTGATAATAAATGAAGCTAGCGACCCCTACTGAACCTCCGGCATCTCCTGCTGCAGGTTGAACATATAAATCTTCAAAAGGTGTCTCCTTTAAAACTCTAGCATTGGCAACGCAGTTTAAAGCCACTCCTCCAGCCATACAAAGATTTTTTAGCTTGGTCTCCTCGTAAAGGTGGTTAGCCATCCTCAAAATTACTTCCTCCAACGCTAGCTGAACGCTTCTTGCGATGTCAAACTCTCTTTTGGTTAATTTTGTTTCTGACCTTCTAGGAGAACTTCCAAAAAGTTCATCAAACTTCTCATTGGTCATTTTTAGGTCATATGTGTAGGCAAAATAATCCATATTAAGTTTGTAACTTCCGTCTTCCTTAACATCGATGAGATTTTCCATGATTAAATCATAGTAACTCGGTTCGCCATAAGGAGCAAGGCCCATCACTTTGTATTCTCCACTGTTAACTTTGAATCCGAGATAATACGTGAATGCGCTATATAATAATCCAAGAGAATGAGGAAAACGGATTTCGTGAGTTAAAACTATCTCATTATCCTTGCCAGTACCATAAGTAGTGGACGTCCACTCCCCAACTCCATCAAGGGTTAAGATTGCGGCTTTGTTGAAAGGAGAAGCAAAAAAAGCACTCGCAGCATGAGATTCGTGGTGTTCAGGAAAAATTATTTGTCCTTTAAATCCTTCGAAGGCCTCTTCCAAAAGATTTCGCATCCAGAGTTTTTGACGAATCCATACAGGGATTGCCTCAATAAAAGATTTTATCCCTCTTGGCGCTTCTGTAAAGTAATTTTCGAGAATTCTCTCAAATTTCAAAAAGGGCTTCTCATAAAATCCTATGTAGTCTAAATCTGCATTTTCTATATTGCCTTCCTCTAAACAATATTGAATGGCGTTGATCGGAAAACTGAAGTCATGTTTCTTACGAGTGAATCTTTCTTCATGAGCGGCCGCTATAATTTCTCCGTCTTTTAAAAGACAAGCAGCAGCGTCATGATAAAAGCAGGAAATCCCTAAAATATACATTATAATCCCATTCAATATTGTTTTAAATAATCTTCTTTATTTAAAGGTCTATTTTCTCTTTTTTTCCAGTAAGAATTGGATTTATCAAATTTTAAGTCTAGCAAATCTTTGTTAAATATCTTTAAAATGATCGAGTATAATGTGAAGACGGTGTAGAATAGTAGTGCTAACACCAACTTCGTATTGATAATTCCGATAGTACGGCCAAACTTCATCCAATACTTGTAGAGCTTATTCAATTTTTCTTTCATACTCCCCCCTCAGAATTTAGCCAAAACTTTTCCCTTGTCAGTTATTTCCAAGACTTTGAACCTCCCCTTTTTTCTATCCATCAACAACCTTTCATTTTTAAGCATCGAGATTCTTTTACTCGCGGTTATTCGTGTGATACTGAATTTTTTGGCAATATCGGCATAACATGGTTTTATTCCCAGTTTATTCTGTTGATAAACGAAGTTGAGTATTTCCTGGAGATCTTCTGATAGACGTGTCTTTATTTTAAGTTCAACTTCCTTAGTCTCTTTTTTAAGAAGACTCAGTTCTTTAGAATCCAGCGTTTCGGGGTCAATGGAAATTAAAAGGATACTCTTCCTTAGATAGAATAGATCGCTTAATCTATGGATGAATCCTATGGTTTCCATGAAACCATTGTGGATAACGAGATAATCTAGCCTATCGAGTAAAACTATCCTGTTCCTACGGCAAAAATCTTCAATCTCCCTTTCTATCAACGGCAGTTCGGGAGGTAAGACATCCTCGCCCTTCTTTTTTTCCGCCAACCAGATAATTTTTGCCTCAACATCTAATTTATCTCTCACATCTTCGGGGTGATCTCTTGCGAGTATTAATCCGCGATAACCGCAATTCAGGCAATCCCTATAAACATCAAGCCCAACATCCAATTCCTTTTCCCAGACTAAATAAATATTTCCTTCTTCTAACCTGTACTTCATACTTCTCTTTCTAGCTTCTACTTCTGCCTCCTTAATCTCGGTTATGTCAGTTATAACCGAAATAGATCCTGAAAAAATCTCATTTCTATGTAAAGGAATCACGCTGATAAAAACCGGTATTTCATTTCCGTCCCCTGAAACCATAACTGATTCATATCTACTCCTCAAACCTTGCGTTATTTGATCAGACTCCTCATCTACTACATTCCGCATATCAGAGGTTATAATACACTCCCAGTGCTCGCCAATTAATTCTTCCCTTGGCCTCTCAAGCATTTCCTCGAGTTTAGGATTTACAAAGGTAATTAAACCTTCAGAATCCTTAATTAAGATACCTTCACCCATAGATTGAACAATCTCTTCATTAAATTCCTTTAAAAGTATTAATTCTTTAGTTCTTTCCTCGACCTTAATCTCTAATTGCTCAGAGTATTCTTTGATGTTTTCATACAACTTCGAGTTCTCAATTGCCAAACTCAATTGATTGCCAACTGAGATTAACAACTGGAGGTCTTTAGGATTGAAGTGATCCGGTTTTTTTGATCCGATCTCTATTGTTCCTAATATCCTTTCTTCGAATTTCAGGGGTGATACCATAAAAGAACGAAAGCCTTCTCTTATTAACTCTGGAAAAGCCCCAGGATTTTCGAGTTCAAGGATATCTGGGATGAGCAAAGGTTTCCCTGATTCAATGATTCTGCCAGTCAAAGCCTTATCAAGTTCAACCTTGTCAATATCATGCGACAAATCTTGGAGAGGTTCTTTGTAGATCTGAGCGCAAAATCCTCCCCCCTCATCTAAAATACATATCCGGCCAACATCGGCCCCTGTGACTTCTATTACCCTCTCCAAAGCACCACTTAAGGTCTCATCCAGATTAAGAGATTTGTTTATAGTTGCAGAAATCATATTAATGGTTGACAAATCATCGATGCGCCTCTTTAGCTCTTCTTCTGCCTTTTTTCTTTCTGTTATATCCTTATGGAATCCAACAAGGGCCATAAAGTTTCCTTTATCGTCCTCCATTCTATAAACGGTGGCTTCGATGTAGAAAAGTTCCCCACTTTTTTTCCTGTTCAAAATTTCACCGTGCCATATCTCTCCTCTGTTAACGGTATCGAAGATCTCTTTTTGGATCTTGTCTGCATTTTTTTCTGCATTAAGCATCCCAGGATCCTTTCCCGTTAATTCTTCGGATTTATATCCCCAAAGAGCCTCTGTTGCTGGATTAACATAGAATATCTTGCCATATTCATCAGTCGCAATAAAAGATTCACTTGAATATTCGACGATGCTTGCCAAAAAAGATATTTTTTGCTCTGATTCTATTAACTTAGTTTTAAGTTCGTGTTTTTCAATTGCCCTCTCTATTAAATGAGGCATTGTTTTGATATGAGATAGGCTCCCAGATTTGACAATGTAATCGTATGCGCCGAGCTTCATTGCTTCAACTGCAACTTCCTCGCTACCGAGCCCTGTCACCATTATTATAGGGATATCAAAACCATCTTCTTTGATTTTTTTTAACACATCCAGACCATCCATCTCCGGCAGCCTGTAATCCAGTAAAATTAAATCAAAATCGTTTTCTATTAGTTTTTCAAAACATTCAGAACCAGTTTCAGCTATCTCAACCTTGAATCCACTCTTCTCTAACTCACTCTTTGTATATTCTGCATGATCCTTGTTATCTTCAACCAACAAGATTTCTGGCTCTATTTCCATTATTCACCCTCTTTATGCTTGGGTTTGTTAATTCTGTTTATATCGCTCACAAGTAACCAGTATTTACCCAAATTCTTTACTTTTTTAGCGAAATCGTCAAATTTAACGGGCTTAACGATATAATCGTTCGCACCTAAAATAGCGCCCTTCTCAATGTCATGAGGAGCGTCTAAAGTTGTCAATATAACCACAGGTATCTTTTTAAGGTCAGGATCAGCCTTTAGTTTCTCTAAAACCTCAAAGCCATCTACCTTTGGAAGCTTAATATCTAAAAGAATAAGACCTGGTCTAGGTGCCTTCTCCTTGTCCACGTACTCTCCTTCATTATAAATGTAGTCAAGCGCTTCTTTCCCGTCTCCCACCACTTTTATACTATTAATGACCCCCACACTCCTTAGCGCGTATATGGTGTTATCCACATGGTCGGGGTTGTCTTCCACCAACAATATCACATCAACTTTCTTATCCTTCATTTAATGTCACATCCTTCTTTGGTAAGGTAAAATAGAAGGTGCTTCCCTTACCTTCCTTTGATTCAATCCAGATACTGCCACCATGGCTTTCAACTATCTTTTTTGTTATTGTTAATCCCATTCCAGCACCATCCGCTTCTATTTCTTTCAAGCGCTGCATAGGCTTGAAAATAAATTCGTGAAATTCCTCGGCGATTCCTATGCCACTATCTTTGACATAAAATTCGTGGAATTTCTCTTCATCGTTGTATCCAACCTCTATTCTCGGATCAGGAGTTTCGCCCATGAACTTGATGGCGTTACCAATAAGGTTCGTGAGAACTTGGTTTATTCTAATCTTATCACAGTAGATCTCGGGCATATCCTCGTCTAAAAAAACTTCTATGTTCTTCTCTCTAATTCGGGGTTCTAACTCGCTAATCGCCATCTTAACTAAACTATAAAAATCTACTGTTTCGTATTGGGCCTTCTGAGTGGTGATCCTCGACAGGTCCAACATGCTAGAAATAAGGTTATTCATAAACTCGATATTCACCCAAATCCTTTCGACGTGGTTAATCGCCTCTTTACTTAAAACCTCCTTATAATCATCTAACAACCTGTGCATATATGCCTCGACCGAAATAAGGGGCGATCGCATGTCATGAGAAGTAATGTAAACAAATTCCTCCATCTCTTTGTTCAATCTTGTTAATTCGACGGCTCTCTCTTCCAATTCTTGTTCCATTCTTTTCCTATCGGTAATGTCTTCGAAAATTTCCACGCCTCCTATGATTTCGCCCTTTTCGTCTCTTAGATAATCGACGTTCTTCAAAAGAATCATTTTTTTTCCATTCTTCGCAATAACACTACACTCTGTTCCAAATATTGGCTTTTCCTCGTCTTCTGCATATAATCCACATTCGTCTGGGCATGGAGATCCCCTAAGAATCGTGCATTCTTTTCCGATAGTCTCTTCTGCTTTAAAACCAGTAATCTTCTCAGCCGTTTTGTTCCAAGAAGTAATAATCCTGTTCAAGTCAACGGTAAATAGACCACTTGGAGTGGTTACCAAAACCTTTTCTAGATAATCTTTTGTTTTTAATAGTTCTTCGCTTCGATTTTGTAGATTAATGTAAGCCTCTTCCAATTCTCTGTTTTTCTTATGCATTTTCGCCTTCATTTCAACTATAAAGTCACGATAATCATCTATCAGTTCTCTTTCATATTCATCTTTCTTTTTTTCGCTTATTAGACCCTCTTGAATCAAGAATAATTTTTTATGCTGACTCTGTACTTTAGTCTCGATCTCTTTTAAATGCAACAAAGATTTTATTTTTGATAGAAGTTCTTCCGAATCAATAGGTTTTACCGAAAAATCATCCGATATTTCTATTAGATTCGCAATTTCCAAATTAGTTTCCTTTTGATCAGTTAATAAATGAACGAGGATGTCCTCCTTTTGTAATTCCCTTATGTATCTCTCACAGTCCTCCTTTATACCTACTAAATCAACTATTGCCAGAACTGGTTTTTCTCGCTGTACCTTGATTACGTCATCTTTCAAGTCATGAACTATCGAACATTTATAATAAGGCTCTAAAAGTAAGTTTAAGGATTTTGCAATTTTTTGATCCTCAGAAACTATTAGAATAGGAAATTTTTTTTCAGATGTAACTGATTTTTTGTCCATTTAAATTTCTCCTTTCAGTAAGCAACGGGAGATTTACTTACTTTATTCGACAAGAGCATCAAGAAATTCTTCATGGGTCATAACCTTCCCGAGCAAAGGAAATATGTATTCTTCTGAGTATTTTTGCTCTTCAAAAGACCTGCACGCAGTACAGTCTTTTAGGATAGTTACTTCGTATCCTCTGTCATAGGCTGTTCTTGCGGTAGATTCAACGCATATATTGGTTAATAAACCGCCAATAGCTACGTGTTTAATGTCTTTTTCCTCTAAAATTTCATCTAAATCGGTGTCTCCAAAGGCACATAGTCCTCTTTTGGCTTTTACGAATTGCATATAGTCTATGTAAGGCTCGAGTTCTTGAATGATTTCAGCACCTTTAGAACCTTTTCTAAAGGCTTTGACGTCCTTTATGGTTTTAAGAATCCCGACTGGATCTTTAAGTTCGCGATAATCTTCGGTAAATATGATTGGCACGAATAAAGTTAAAATTCCTTTTTCTCTGGCTTTTTCGATTAGGTCAATGATATTTTCTATGGTGCTATTTTCCGCTAAAATTTTCTCTATTACACCATAGAGAACTCCATCCTTTGAACAAAAATCGTTCTGAACTCCAGTCAATATAATTGCGGTCTCTCTTACTTTCATTTTACCCCTCTCTTTGTTTTTTAACCTATTCTTTCCAAACTTTTAAGATAGATCTCTTTTTTCGCCTCAATATATTGAATTCATGTGGGAATATCACACGAGATCTTAAAACTACTTATTTTCGAAATAGAAAAATATTCCCTGAACAAAAATGCCTAAAACCCTGCAAAATTGTCTAAGTTCTGTTGACGTATTTTATAATTCATAAATGATGCTACGCAAATTTGTTGTTCGAATCTCACCACATCTATTCCCTCACCAAGAGATATAAGTCAATTATAGGTATATTAGACTATTGGCATTTTTAATCTGAAATGTTATTGGATCGGTAAAACTATTTTCTCTGGAGTTAACCTGAAAGTTTTTGATCGGAAATCAATCGAAATAAAGGCTAAACAGTTTAAACTATCACCTCCTCACAGATTTTCGTGATTTCATCCGTAGGATTAAGTTCGAAATTAAATGGAGGACATACGAACACGCACTTTAATTTATGGAGGAGATTAAGTATCTTCAATCTTTTCGCCTCTAATTTGCCGTGTTGAGTTTCTATTTGAGAGAATCAAAAAAGACAATTGCTACATTCGCTTTTTCCGACGGTTTCCTGTTTTGTAGAAAAAGGATCAAATTCCATCTTAGTCAGTATTTCTAAAATAACTAGGAAATCCTCAGCGATGTCGTACCTATCTCTTTCGATGTATGAATCTATTATATCCTCTATTCCTTTGATCAAATCTGTAGTAATAACGCTGTTTTCTAGAATTTTGGTCGTTACCCTCATTGCGCATAATGGATAGTTTAATTTTTTACTGACGATTTTAATTTCATTTTTTAGGTACTCTAAACCTCCGGCTTGTATTTTATCCACCTTTTTCCCCCTACAACTCTTTGGTTAATCATGAATATCAAAAAATCTAAAGAAATAAGTATAAACATGTAAAGATAGGTAAACCTATGCTAACGGTGAAAATTGATCTCGAGAAATTTTCTTTGTTTATGCCTTAGCTCCGTTAATTTTAGTGATGAAATCCTTTCTCCAATCTGCCATTTCATCTATTTCTAAGTCAAACAACCTCTCTTCTGAAAGTCTTCCGCTTTGAAACCTATTGATCTCCTCCTCTCTTAACTGTGTTAAATTTAATTCGTTCACAGAATCTCTCAAGATGGATGTTATGAGTTTTAAGGCAGGTTCTGCCTTGATGCTTTGGTGACCAATTTTAGCGTAGGCTGAAACTAATTTTCCACCTTTAATAACTATGTAACCTTCGCTATTCCCATTTTTTACCTTTAATAGACCTGAAAATCTGGCAATCACGAAGATTTCGTCGAAATTTATCATGGTCCTTACCACCCAAGGTTTTTGATTTCTTCTTCCAACTCCTCACCATAATATTCGTTAAACATGAATATCAAAAAATCTAAAAAAACGATAATAAACATGTAAACATAAGTCATAAGTCCAGCAAAAAAGAATTAGTGATCTAGTGATCTTAAAACCGACTACATACGGATCTCTTTTATAAAAAGGTTGAGTGGGCCCGGGGCGATTCGAACGCCCGATCTCCACGGTGTGAGCGTGGCGTCATAACCAACTAGACCACGAGCCCCCCTCATAAACCTCTTAGGATATAAACATGTGTCGAATATTTTTCAATTTTATGCTTTCATCTAGTGATAATCAACAAGAATATGTCCGATTAAAACCAAAAAGGCGCCGCTAAATACCAGAACTATACCATCGATGGGTGAAAATCCGGAGACAATCTTTAAAGATCCTATTAAGCCGGCGGTAACTTCCCAGTTAGTTAGTATATCCTCATCTACAATATCCTTTACCAGCCCGATTGCAAATATCAATAAGCCTACAGTCATAATTATCCAAGCAAGCCTCATGATTTATTCTCCTTAATCGGTGCAGTGAGTAATAGCATCGTTAAGTAAAGCAGTAAGCCTAATTTGTAACTCCAATTCCTTTCTCTATTTGAGTTTATATCCTCGCTAATTCCCTTCATCTGCGAATTCAACTCTTCTATCCCTTTTGAATGAGTCACGATACCGTCTTCATAAAATCTAATTTCACTCTTAAGAGTAGATGCCTCGTTTTGCAATTTACTCATCTTTTCATTGTTTTCTCTTAGACCTTTAGCATATTTGTTAACAGTATTGCTATCTTCATGTATGTTTTCTTTAATATATGCATCATCCATAGCCTCAGTTTTGGAGGTCAGTTCTTTCGCGTTTTCAATACTGTTAATGCTTGTTGCTGCCCATGTGTATGCCTTTAAGTAGTCATTTGAATAATATGCGGTTTCTGCTACCCTATACTGAAAGTTTGCATTTTCTATGTATTCATTAGCCTTATTTATAAGCCCCTTCCCGCTAGGAGATATAACAAAGATTTCTATGGGGGACATTAACTCCTCCCTTGCATTAGATAGCATCTCATATGCTAAATCCTTTTCATTTTCCTTTATTTTTTCATCTAACTTTTCTCCCATTATGTTAACTTCATTTAACCTTGGTTCGTAATCATCTTCTTTTTCTTTGCCTTCCAGAGCCTTGAATTTAAATTGTAGTTTTCCCAAAATTTCTTTCTCTTCACTCACGTCAAGACCCATGAGTTCTAAATTTCCTATCTTTTCTTCTAAATCCACTAAAAGTAAGGAAACACGTTCATACCTGCTTAAAGGTTTATTTTTTGGGGAAATCTCTGTTATGGTTTTTTGAATATTTGGAGTTGAAACTGGATTTATTTTAGGAGTAATTAATGTCGTAGTGGTGAATGCGATGGTTGATATTCCTCCTTTCCGAATTTCGTCTTGTATTATACGTTCAGTATTTTGTGTTATTTCAGCATAACCTATCAAGTTTATTTTTCCGTTGATAACGACGTGGGGGAGGATTTTTCCGTTATATTTTGTTTTGAAGTAATCCCGGTTCTCTGAATCGTCCGTGTTGTATTTCTTTATGATTAAACTTGATCCGAACTTTTCTTGAAGTTTCTCGAAGAACATCTCTTTAGCAAGAAATTTGCATGAGGAACACTCTGAATTCCAGAAGTATTCTAGAAATACCTTTGAAGATGCCGGGGTTAAGAGCAACAATAGCACTACCGGTATGACCATCTTACGATTTTCCATTTTTTGCTTCTCCTTAACTTGATATAATCATGTATCATTAGCGAGGAAATCGAAAAAAACAAGAATAAATCAACCAAGATCCTTTCTTTCTTAATGATATCCCTTTCTTTTATAAAATACTCGAATTTTTCCTTTTTTACATTATATCTCGACAATGTGGAAAGATAAACAGTTTTTAATTGCGAAGATTGTTCTTGTAAAGAAAATATGGTTGAATTTAGATCCTTTATTTCTTTAAAACTTTTCTCATAATTCTTGCTGAGCATATCTTTTGTCTCTATGACGCCGGCATAACTCAAAGGCTCGTAAGTATCTGATATTTCAAATGAAATTGATAGCGTCTTAGTCTCAAATTTATTTGGATCTAAAGGACAGTAATCATCGGTACAAACGATTATACCGTAGTTTGCTGTTATATCAATTGTGTCAGAAGAAGTTGGATTAATATCGAATTGGTAGGTCTTGGTTGTGTTTGCCGGTAAATTTATAGGTTGCGTCCTTATGGAGTTTTTCCCGTTGAAAATAGCGTTTGATGAGACATCTAAATAAAAATCATAGGCAGTATCTTTCGTATAAGTGTCATTGTCTTTATTAACCTTGACGTCTACTATTAAAACCCCAGAACCACCTCTAGGTATTGGGTCGGGTATGATACTTGATTCGAGTATTACATCTCCTGTTATCGGCATAACGAAGAAGATCAACAATAGCATAAGAGGTAGTCTCATACCAGACACCAATTTATTTTTATAAAACAAAGTCTAAAAATCTTTCGATTTTGTCAGACGCCTGTAATACGATGTTAAATCGTTAAAGAACTTATAAAATCGATTTTTTCTGACATAAGTCTGACTGGTGTTTTAACAAAAGTAAGAAATTGTTACAAAAACTAAATGCTGTAAGATATTTGAACTATTAATCTTAATTTTAATAATTAAAAGAGAAAACTTTATTTAGAATTTATCTTAATGCTGAGCATTATGAAAAAAGACTGTCCGTGTCCTAAAAAAAATTGTCAAAGACACGGAAACTGTGATGATTGTATAAATTTTCACGGAACTGAAGGAAAATTACCTTTTTGTGAAAGACCAAAATTTTCAATAGTAGGATTAGCAAAAAAATATCTGAAAATCCCTTAATTACGTCTTCACTTATTCGCAAGAGATTCTGCGAAAATATCGATATTTCTCTTGAGTTCATCATTTAAGGCGTAATGTCCTAGAATTTACTATAATGCGGCCGCCGGGATTTGAACCCGGGTTCTCGGCGTGGCAGGCCGATGTACTAGACCAACCTATACTACGACCGCACAGAATATATCTTAAAGACTGACGAGCGTATTTATGCTTTTCGTGATAAAATTTTATATAAAAAGAAATTAGATGAGATCCATGAAAGTCTCTATCGTCTGTCACTCAAAATATTTAGAGCACGATCCTGGATTAAGACATCCTGAAAACCCAAAAAGACTTCAATCAGTTATTGATTTGCTTAAAGATTACAAGATTTTCGAGCGAGCTAATAAAATTGAGCCCAAACCTTTGAATTTAGATGTGATTGAGAAAACTCACGAAAGCGCTTACGTTAGGCTTGTGAAGAACTTAAGCAATCGGGGAGGAATGTTGACACTAGACACACCTGTACATAAAAATACTTACGATATCGCTTTATTATCGGCTAGCGGAGCAATAGAAGCAGTTACAGAAACAATGAATAATCATTCATTCTCTTTTGCACTAATTAGGCCGCCAGGACATCATGCGGGTAAAGATTTCGGTGGAGGGTTTTGTTATTTCAATAACATTGCGATCTGCGCTAATCTTTTAAAGGATTTCTTCGAAAGAATTTTGATAGTAGATTTTGATGCTCACCACGGGAACGGAACGGAAAACATATTTTACATTGATCCAAGAGTGCTTTTATTTTCAATTCACCAACATCCTTTATATCCGGGAACTGGCTTCATAGATGAGATAGGAAGTGGAGAGGGCGAGGGCTTTAACATAAACGCCCCCATTCCACCAACGACCACGGGTACAGATGCTCTCGAAATCATGAACGAGATTTTGTTGCCTGTAACAGAGAGTTTCAAACCCGATTTCATACTCGTTTCTTCAGGCTTTGATGGTTATTTCTTAGATCCGATATCAAACCTCAGATATTGTATAGATACTTATGCCCAATTTGCCTCTATATTTAAAGAGATTTCTAAAAAATGCAAAAATAGACTTTCCATGGTACTTGAGGGCGGATATCACCCAGACGGGATTTCTTACGGATTATTAAGTATTATAAACGAATTAGGAGATTTAGGATTATCTATTGAAGAGCCGAATCCACCACCGGAGCAGAGAATCACGGAAAATGTGTCAGGCATCATCTATAAAATCAAGGAGGCAATAGGTCCGTATTGGGACATTTAATTTTTTTGATTCTTAATAAAAAAATAAGATAAAGATGTAACCTCTCCCAAGAATACTTTTAGTCTAAGGGCACCTTTTATGTGTTCTTTATCGGCACTACTTCCACCGTAACTTCGTTGCTGTGAATCCTCTTTACCTCGAGATGATCTTTATATAGCATCTCACATCGAGGTACCCTATATTTCCCTGTTTTAAAAGGTTTCATTTGATATATATGGACTAGTTCTTCTTTAGGTTCGAGGTAATTGTGCATTCTTGTATCTCCTTTTGTTAACCATCCCTTCGGTACTTTATCCTTTATTTCGAAAGAGGTCGGATAATCTCCAGTGTTTTTGACTACTATTTCAACCTTTAACATTTCTTTGGCGGCAATCTTATCCTTTTCTACTTTCTTTTCGACTTCCAGCTTTATTTCTTTATTAAGGGCACTCTCGTCCATTATACTAACGTAATGTACTTTATTTTCTAAAGGTCTCCTCTCTTGTAGAATCTCAAATGAAATTGCTGTGCCTTTTATTGTTACTTCATCATCAACCCTTGCTCTAAAATGTATCTGCTTTATGGTTTTTTCTGGAACGTCAAACCTTACTTCTTTTGGCTCTAAGTTAATATTTTGAACTATTGTTTTAGGTCTGATCACCAAATTTTTTACTCTTTCCTTTTTATTTTCAACATCTATGATGAAGGCATAATCTTTATGTTTAAACATAACTTCTGGGCCGTGTATTCTTCTTATAATCACATTACCAACAATTTTGGACTTTTTTCTGGGATGTTCTATTTTTTGCCCTTTCTTTTCAACTATTCCAAGAAATTTGGCGCATTTAGGACAGTAATATACCTTCCTAACGTTAAATGAATGTTGATCTACCACTCCTCTAACTACAGGATCAGCGATGTAAAAGCTTTGAGTCTTGGAGAAGGACTTGAATCTAGGAACCCTCCTTCCACACATCTCACACCATACGGCGGGATCACTACCCCTTGACTTGGTATGCCTGTAACCTCTCCTATAAGGTGCCTTACTTACTGGCATGAGTGCACCATACTAACTAATTTTCTAAACTAATATCAATTTTTCGCAGATATTTAGGATATTTACCTAAAAAAAAAGGCTAAAAGATGGTTATTGTATGAGAGAGCATCATGAAAAAACTTCCTGATTTGAAAAAAGCACCTCTATAATTCTTTGATGGGCCATGCTCCCTCACTTGAGGATAGAAAACGACATCGAGCCAAGAAATGGATTTAATTTTGCATTATGGATTTAATCTAATTATTTTATATAAAATTGTATCCGAAATATTTTGCTCGAATACCGAACCTTTTAACTTATTTTTGGCAATATCGTAGCCGTAGATGTAGTGCTCAACTTTTTTGATTTATTGTACCTGCTACCTAACTCTTAGGTCTCACTTCAAAACTTACCTTTATGCTTGCTTAGACAAGTATCCAAAAACAGAGTATTAGATTTTAGGTTACCTTACCAAAGAAAAAAATTTGTTTTTAGAGATACAGGCGTAGGTTATCTTTTAAATTACTGGTAAAATCGCTTATAGCATTTCTAAGTTGGCATTCAAGAAAATCATTGCAATTGATGCAGGTCTCTTCTTCTAATGAAAAGTCGTTGTCACAACTGACGTTTTCAAGTTCAAAGGAGTCTATGACTTGAGTTATGCGCCTGGCGTGTTCGGTATTGTATGTTTTGATATCCAATTCTCAAACCTCCCTTTTTTTTGGTGCATCATAGGGAGTCAATAAGGTATATAAGCGTCTAAGTCACCCTGATTATATTGATATACTCTGATCTACTTGTTATCTTAGAATTGACGTTTTCTTTTGTCTCATTTCAACGGTATACCCCTTTTGCATGCCAAAATGCCTGCAAGAATATATGAATTCCAAGAATTTTTAAATATATAGGGATTATGAAAATAAAACAGGATTGAAAA
>CAYFZR010000064.1:0-26502 GCA_964347835.1 uncultured archaeon | reverse complement strand
CCTGTCGCTTCCGGCTACGATTAATACATCTTTACCAGTTCCATATGGATCTCTAACATACATGATAAGTCCCTTTCCTGGACCTGGACTCTCGTAGGTAATTTCCATTGAGAGTTTTCCTTCTTCCTGCAATTCTTTCACCAAATCATTTACAACAGGTCCCCCAACTTGAATTAAATTGTATCTTTCTCTCTCTACAGATGTGACCTCTATATCTAGGCGAGCAATTGGCTCGTTTAATTCATGTACAAGAGAACCTAGTCTGGCTGAAATATCGGTCGCGCTCGCGAAATCCATAGCCGGTGCATTACTGCCGATTACTACGAGGACATTTAGTTTTTCGTTCTCTATAAATCTAAAATCAGAGATGCTTGATGCATTTGGTAAAAAATATAAATCCGGATATTCGGATACGTTTATTTTCTCTGATATAGTTTTTCCGTCTTTTGCACTGACACAAGACAAAAATGCTACAACAAACAAACACATGAGCAATTCTCTTTTCATAACAAAAATATCCCTCAATTTCTATATAATCCAAGCGAAATAATTATTGAAATAGAAAACAATTAAAAGGATCTTATAGAAACTAAATTATGAAGAGAATTAACCTCATCCATTCATCGCTAATAAAAAGATATTAGAGTTTTGAGTTGGCAAGATGGTAAAAACTGGGATATTTTATCATAAAATTTTCAAAAAAATCGAAAGAATAATAAACTTTCCTGAGGTCCTTGACAATTTATTAGAAAAACCTAACATCTTTTTATATGAATCAGAGCCTGTTTCCAGAGATTTATTATTAAGAGTCCACTCAAACGAGATGATAGAGAGTATAAGAAAAAAGAGAATTTATGAGAACGCGCTGTACTCAGTTGGTGGCGCTGTAAAAGCAGCAGAGAAGGTATTGACCAAAGAAATTGATAATGCATTCGTCTTCGTCGGTGTAGGAGGGCATCATGCAGGAAAAAATAGTTATGGCGGTCTCTGTTATTTCAACGATGTTGCTTTAGCCATAGAAAATCTGAGGACTAATTTTAATCCGAGGAGATTTATCATCTTAGATACGGATTCTCACCACGGAGATGGCACAAGAGAGATCTTTAAGGAAGATCCTGACATCCTTCATGTTTGCCTTTGCGATAGGAATGAAATATCCTTGGACGGTACGAAAGTAGACGTAGAGATTCCAGAATATTTCACATCAGATTATTTTCGTTATTCGAATGAAGAATACCTTAGGATTTTACAAAGAGAATTTATTCCGAGAGCCTTAAAATTCGAGCCAGACATGATCTTTTGGTATTTTGGCTATGATACCTATATCTACGATTATGGAGACGTTGGACTAACCTATCCTTGTTATTTGAGGCTTACAGAAATAGTTAAGAATCTTTCAGAGAGGATATGTCATGGAAGGTTGGTCGTTGTTTTGGGAGGTGGATCCATAATTGAAGTAGCCAATCTCGTTATTCCTATGGTAATTGGATGCTTGGCTAGATAGAATGTGGAAATGGATTTTGATCTATGATCGAGCAAGAGTGGAATAATTCTCTGTTCGCACCTGTGAGACCCTTTCTCTCTTTAACAAAATTAGAAGTAAAACGGTCTATTTCAACACTTTTAACACAATTTCGTTATATTATATATGAAAACGCAATCTAAATGGCTTTTCGATATATCTTATATCGAAGTTTTCCAGACCTCAGTTACTTCGTATTTCACTCCAAACTCTTCTAGAGTTTTCTTTAATTCTTCTGCACTCTCCTTTGGGATCAACACGACGGCTGGACCGAGCTTCTCTGATATCTTGCTTTCCAATAGCCCATTGTAGCGTGTAGTATAGGTCTTTCCCTTGTACTCCTTCTTGGTTTCCTGACCATAAAGAGATCTCTTTACCCTCATCTTATCGGTCTGGCTCAGGCCCTCGAGGGAGTAGCGTAATATAATGTAAGGCTGAAGCGTAATTCCCTGGCTTTCCAGGTGCAGACTCTTTCCGTAGAGCACTATCCCCTCAGTCAGTAGTTGGTTTACAAAGTAGCTATCGAGATCGACGAAGTTCCTGTTGGTCATGACCAACTGGATTGATCTGTCGAACTCTGCCTCTACGTCCAGAGCGAATTCTGAGATTTCTTTTCTCTCTGCAATATCTTCAACGGACTCGATTGTATCGAATACTACTACAATATCTATATCGCTGCGCCTGTCCGCTTCTTCCTTGGCAACAGAACCGAAAAGAATGATATAGTCTACTCCTTCGACCGTTGAGGCTCTTTTAGTGAATTCAAAAACAGCATCTCTGAACTCTTCCTGGATCATTTTTTCACCTTCTTCAGGCATATCTCTTCTATTTCATAAAAAAGTCTCTTCGTTTCTCGAAGAGCCTTACCGTCTATCTTGCCCCCATAGGTCTGGCCAGGCCTGATTTGGTTCTCTATCTTTTGGAAATTCCTCCAAACGGTCGCGGTATCTTCTTCAAAGATTTCGATTCTCTCTAACTCCCTTCTCAGCATCTGGTGTTTGTTGATGTGAAATCCCTCTTTAGCCATGCAAGCCTCAGTTAAGTGAAAAGCAGAGGCGAAATAAGCCTCTATCCTTGTGGGAGGGCTGTTATCCTCGTTTTCAGCATCCCTCTTAAACATCTCGTACTTCTTAAAGTGGGTCTCGAAACTGGACAATGAAACATCTCCTTCGTTATACAATATATGGAATAAAAGGTATTTATATTTTTCGATTTATTATATAACGAAAAAATATTACCTTCTCTTTGACCAAAACATTTCATGGATGCTGAAAATAATTAAAAAGGGAAATTTACGAAAAAACTTCTCACAGATTTAGTACCCATACATCCCTATCTAATCAATTTTCTTAAGAAAACATACCACTCCGGCTCAGGGAGGTATTCCAAGTACTCCCTAAAGGCGTCAACCTTCGTTGGATGTATTTTATAGTCTATATTCCCAATAAACAATCTATCTTCATAGAATAACTCACGAATAAGGGTGTTCTGTTCCTCTACGTCCGTCAAGGCTATTTGATTGTAAAATTCGATATCCTCTATTCCTCTTCCTTTTTTATCTTTGAGTACTAACTTGATAGAGTCGCCTGAAAGAGGAAATCCATTAAGTTTTAGATAGGGCTTTCCGTATTTATTTAACCCCAAGGTTCTATCAACCTTAAAATCGTTGAGCAATTTTTCTATTTCTAAATGCGGAAAAAATCCGTAGTTTAAGCGCATCCTTGCAACGGGGGCCCAGGAATCGTTTCCTTTCATAACCTTGTATATCGAGAATTTCGATATGTTAGAGCCATTATACCTGCCCATACAACTCCAACAGATATCTGAGAGTAAATATCCCCACCTCTCGCCTCTATACTCCTCAATTACTAACGTATCTCGTAAACTGTCATCGAAAAACTTGATCTTACCTAAAAATTCCTTCTCCATTATTATTTTATCCAAATTTATTTTATCTAAATCTGATCCTGTCCCGTCGTTGTACAATCGAACTGTTGTGGCTATCTCACCCTGAGCCTTCGTATCAAAACTTATGTAACTTAGCAAAAAATATTCTCTTTCTCCAACCCTTATCTTTTGAATCACGCCTTTATTTCTCAAACAAAACGAGTCACCTAATTTACTCAAATCGATTTCTCTCGGATATTCGATATAGTTATAATCTCGACGGCGAATATTTAGCGGGTTTTTTCCTGAAATCATATTTAGTACTCTCCACCTCACTAACCCCCCTCAAAACTTTAGATAGACTATTAATTCTGGATAGTATGTGTTAATAACTCTCTTATTTCTGAGTGAAGAAACTCAGCATTTTATATATTTAAAGTTTTCCTTAACCAATACCTATAAAATTGCAATTAAAAAATGATATGTTCCTTTAAATCTATTTCTACAAATATATATTCTCTCTGCATGGAAATTCGCTTTCATAAGGGCTATACATCTCTCTTAAAGTTATATCTCTGTACTTTTTTGCTTCTTCGAATTCAGGGTCTATTTCTAAGGCTTTTCTAAAACATACCAATGCATCTCGATATTTTTCTAATTTTAGTAGTGTTTTGCCCTTGGATACTAATGCAAGCAGATGATTCGGATCCATTTCTAAAACTTTTTCGAAGAAACCCATCGCATCTACGAATTTTTCAGAATTATACAGATCGATTCCGTTGTCTATAAATTTTTCCACGTTTATTCTATCGACTTTCATTTTTCTGCCTCAAGTATTTCATATCAGAAGTATTAACCTCAAGATAAATTTTATCACATATAAAACTTCCAATTTTCGTGATTATCAGATTATAAGGGATTTATAAAAAGATTGAATAAAATGAGGGTTGTCAAGCCAGTCTTACCCAAACTTCATGGCTTCTTCGAATTTTTTCTTAAACGCCTCGATTTTCATCGCTTCCTCTTCTCTTCCAAGTTCCATTAAAGCAATTCCCTTGCCTACATTTGCCTCTTCGAAATTAGGATTGATCTTCAGAGCCTCGTCAAAACACTCTAAAGCCTCTTCAAATCTATCAAGGTGTATGAGAGACATGCCCTTGCCGTGCCAGGCTCCTTCGTCTTTCTTAATCTCTAAAATCTGGACGAAGCATTCGATTGCCTCTTCGAGCCGTCCAAGATCTGAGAGACAAGATCCCTTTAGTCCGAGTGCTTCCTCGCTCTTTGGATCTTCTTCTAATGCTTTATCCAGGCAATAAACAGCCTCCTCAAGTAAGTCAGATTCAATTAGTTTATAACTGGCATCAATCCAACTCCCACCCCTCGGTATCTGCGCTCGAAGAGCGCCTTCGTAGGTGCTCTCGATAACCTCACGACCATCATTAATAGAGGGCATGAAATGTCCGGGTAGCAAATTCTTTATGTCGATCTCCATCAAACTTCTCACAGATGAGAAATAACTTCGTAAATCACCTCTGAAGCGCGGATCTGGTTGTGGAAGGTATACAGGGAGTACTGTATCTCCCGAAAAAAGGGTTTGGGTCTCCTCATGATATAGACAAATGCAATCCACGGTATGTCCGGGGGTATAGATTACTTTAAAATCAAACCCGCTAAGTTTAAACTCTTCCCCGCCTCTTACTCCAACTACTCTACCCATTCCGTCGGTAAATTTCTCAACCGCCTTACTTAGCATCGTAGATGAGACATTATGGACTATTACCTCGATATCTCTAACACCACTATACCTCATCAGAAGTTCCTCTAGTCCTAATGTATGGTCGTTGTGGGCGTGAGTTAAAACAACTTCCTTTATGTCCTCTACCTTAAAACCTAGTTCAAACAACTCAAAAAAAGCAGTTATGTCATTTCCTGTATCGATTAAGGTTAGATGATCACCCTTTATAAGATATATGTTTGATGATTCTCCATAGCCTTCTAGAAACCAAATTTGAGAGAGGAGAGAATCCTCAAAACCGGGAAAGACGTCGATCAACCTAATCCAAGTCATCGGGTCACATAACAAGATTATTCTCCTATCCATATAAACCTGTCCTTATTCCAAATAATTCAAAAAAAGGCGTTTATAGACATTAAACGCAAAATAAACATGCGTTGAAGGCATTAAACCTAAAATTTGCGATAAAAAATTTAAAGATGAATAAACCTTTTTTGAACGTTTTAGAACATATTAATACCTTTAAAAAGGATATTACCATAGAATCAAACTTTTTATCATAATTAAACATGAAAAATAATTTAAATTTGTCTGATATGCTTTTATATTCTATATTTAACAAAATAAGCCTATTATAGGGGGGCTCGTACTACAAGTATTCTTAATCATTGATCATAAAGGTTTTATATGAGATATGTTCAATTTAGAGATACCCCAAAGGGAGTAACACAACTCAAATATCACCTCCACTAGGGGTAAAGAAGTATTTTTCGGAGGTGAATGGATGGCAGAAAGGAAAATAACCAAGTTCGAGGACACCCTAAACCCCAGACCATGGCCTATCAGAAAAATGCCGACTTATGAAGAACTTTATGGAAAAGAAACAGGAGCAGACAGAGCATACTCCGATTTCATGGAAGAAAACGTTCACGTAAGACACGCATACCGCAAGCCCTATCAGTTGGAAGATGTCAGGGTACTAGACTGCTCAATTTGGCGTAAGGCTCCCGCTGCATGTACTTCTATGCTAGCAGAACTAGGGGCTGAAGTCATAAAAATTGAGCCTTTAGAAGGCGATCCATGGCGAAGACTATCACCATTTGGAAGAGAAGAGTACATGGCCGAAGACTCCTTTACAGGTGAGAAGGTTGGTTTGGACTTTCTAAATGAGTGCAGAAACAAGTTCTGTGTAACTTTAAACTTTGAGACGGAAGAAGGCAGAGAGATTCTTAAGAAAATGGCTTCGCAGTCGGATGTACTGGTAGAGAACTACCCTCCCGGACAGTTTGATGAGTGGGGCATTGGATACAGACAACTATCTAAGTTAAACCCAAAACTCATATACATCTACGTTGGACAGATCGGTCAGTGGGGTTCGAGCAAGGATAGGGTAAGCAAGTTTGGACAGTGGATGCTGGGTCCCTTTGATGCATGTGCTTCCGAATTCGTACATAGCACAGGCTATCCTGCTGATCAGTTGCCAAGAGAGAGAGGAGGAAATCCCACGCGCTCAGGAGAGTGGAATGGCGCTTGGCCAGGAGCAGAGCATTCTTTCGTAGCAATTATAGCTGCTCTTTTCGTGAGAGACGGTGTCGCAGGAACCAACATCGGTAAAGGACAATACTTAGAGGTCGCAAATTCAGAGGCATATATGGAGCTTTGCGACTTCAACGTATCATGGTACGGCTTCGACGGAAGTATAAAGGCAAGATCAGGCGGTTGGGATCCCAATCTAAATCAGTACGCATGGAATCCTTGCGCGGATGGCTTCATGATGATCGGAGGACAGTCAGATAGACTTTGGTATAGAATCGTACAGTGCATAGAGAGAGACTACCCAACGTACGGACGTTTGGTAGGAGAAGATCCCATAGAAAAAGAGATGGGTGCAAGAAATCAACTTGAAATGCTATGTAAGACCTACACATTGACATCGTACTGGCTGGCAAGAAACCCAAGAGCCTTCGCCGAGAGAAAACTCTTGGAATACGGTATTGCCGCTGGTCCACTGCTGTACGTAGACGAGGTAGCGGAGTATCCAGATTTCATATACAGAGGTCACGTCCAAATGTTTGAGGACGAGCACTACGGCAGCATTTTATTAGCGAGACCTCCACTGGGACATCAGCACAGGGCTCCTGCCAGAATAAGGTGGCTCGGAAGACCAATCGGCTGGGACAACAGTCAAGTATACGCCAGACTGCTTGGATATGGTCCAGATACCCTAAATGAGTTGAAGGAGAAGGGAGTAATCTGAGGGGTGATGAGAGTGGAAGAACTTGAAAAAATACCATTTGAAGAATATTTAAGAAAGATATTCGATCCAACAAAAGACTTTGAAAAACCAGAGGCTCTAAAAGGCTGGAGACATCTTTGCCAGACGATGTATATCTTGTCACCTCACGTAGGCGCTACTTTAGGAGAGTGGGGAGCAGAGGTCATAAAGATCGAGATGCCAAGGCTGGCAGATCCCATGAGGCATACATCTCCATTCAACGAAGCGTATATCTATCCTCTAACTGATGAGAGACCAATGACCGGAACAGGCTACGGATACATTCACGCTAACAGAAACAAGATAATGATGACCCTTGACTACCATCATCCTGAGGCAAAAGAGATAATGAAAGATCTATGGAGGATGTCAGATAGCTTAGCGGAATGTTATCGCCCAGGAACGTTTAACAGATGGGGCATAGGCTATCCACAGGTATTAGAGGTCAATCCTAGACTCATATACTGCTGGCTCGGAGGATTCGGAAGCGTAGGTCCCGGAAGAAGAAAGGGTTCATACGATATCCTCGGACAATCCATAGGTGGTTTAGCAAGCATAACTGGACAGCACGAAGACGTTGTTAAAGTCGGAGACGAATACAAGCAAACGTATTTAAGTGGCGGTTTCCCGGCGAAGCACACAAACTGGATCATTGACTGGGTAGCAGGATTGATGTGCGCTTGCGGTCTCACAGCAGCTGGTTACTGGAGGAGAAAGTCCGGCTTAGGAACCATGATCGACTTCTCTCAAGTTTCTGTTGCGAACAGGTTTACTGGTTACGGACTTCCGCTTTATGGAAGATTCGGTGTTGTAAGACAGAGATGGGGCAACTGGGATCCTCAGTTATGCGTGCACGGAATAATCATAACAGGCAAATCAGATTTCCCAGACAGCGACAATCCTCAGGAAGCAGATGAAGCAAGATATTTATTGGTAAGCGCCTTCCAAGACGAAGACTTCAGAGAACTCTGCGATCTCATAGGAAGAAAAGATCTATATGAGAAGTTCAAAGACGAGAAGGAGAGGTTAAAGCCTTTTGCACAGATGGAGATCTACGGAGAATTGGAGGTATGGGCAAAGGACATGACAAGAGAAGAGGCTATACTTGCAATTCAAGACAAGGGACTACTTGCCTTTCCGGTAATGAGCGCCGGAGACATATACAATTGGCCTCACGTCTGGGAGAGAGGCAAGATGAGATGGCTCGACGATCCACTCTACGGCGATATCTTGCAAGCCTGGGCTCCTGCACTTGCGTCAGAGACGCCTCCAAGGGTCAAATGGGAAACCAGACCTCTGGGAGCGGACAACGTAAAGCTCCTACACGATCTGCTCGGCATGCCCATGGAGAAGATCAAAGAACTCTACGAGAAGGCGGTGTTATAAGATGTGCGACATTATTGATTGCCCGCATTGTAGAACCGTAAACTACATAGATCCCTACTGCTTCTGGAACTGGGGTCCGGGAGTGGTTGCATGCGCTGGCTGCGGACAAGGCTACGAACTTTACTACATAAATGGCTTGAGTCAAGAAGGATACCCAAAAGAAACAGATAAAGAGCCTGACGAACTACCGCTATATGCAGACAAGCCATTGGAAGGATATGAGTTTTTCAGTCCTGGTACGCCAGGAAAGACAAAGGAATTCCGATGCTTACAGAGAGATCCAAAAACATATACAGGAAAAGCAAGAAAGATCAGTCACAGCATAAGAGGGATTCCCGTACGCGGTTGGGCTGGACAGAGCCCATCGGCTCATGTAGCAGGCTCTCACGACTATGATGACTCCAAGTTCTGGAAACATGAAGCAGAGGAGTTCAAATACTACCCGGAACTTTTCAAGGAAAAAGGCAGGCAAGATCCAGGTAAAGGGAGGGCTTGGTAATGGTTACTCAAGCGGAAATTGACGCTGCAACGCATGTATGTAAAACTTGCATGCATTTCAAGTTAATATTGCCAGATACAGTCTTACCTCCAGAGGATCTAATCGGCTTCTGCAAGAAGATTCACTGGCCCTTCTTCTGGTGCGTATCTAAAGATGACGTAATAACAGACTGCTACGCTTTCGAAAAGAAATAAATTTTTTCCTTTTTTTTCTTTTTTGTTATTTAAAACATCAGTCTTAAATAGTAAGAATTTGTTTTTAAGGTGGTCATACCTACAAAGATACATCGGTGAAGAAAATGAGCAACGAAGAAAATGAAAATGAAGCCAAACGCAAAGAAGAAGCCGAAGAACACATCAACTGGGTAAAGAAAAAAGTTACAATCTGGAAGGAAAGTTATATCGATACTTGGGAGCTTGACGAAGAAGCTTTAGCGTGCTTCGATCAAGAGATCGAAGAGTTGATCTATCCTTACGTTAGACGATTATTTGATTTTGGAATCCTAACCCAGCCCGAGGCTCAAGATTTATTCTCTTATGCTGAAAAAGAACTCGCAGACCTATGTAGAATCGCTGAAGCGAGAAGATCGGTCGGCGCCGCTAGGATAGAATTCTACTACAGTTCTAACGTCCCGCCAAATAAAGAGTATCACGTTAACATCGAAAATTGCCTCAAGATCATAGAAGAATTAAAAGCACTAGGCATCGATGCCAAGGCGGTAGATACGTATGCGATATCTCCGAAAGAGTTAGATGAAGTATACCAGTCAGCCACCGCTAGCGTAGACAAGAAATCGATATTTAAATCAGAAATAGAGAAAAATTCTTTTGGGACCGAAGTGACCTCGATTTTGTTTTATGAGAAAGAGACAGATAAGAATCCAAGCGAAGTGTTCCCAAGGAAGGATGAAACTGGAAAGACGGTTGGATGTGAAGAAGTTCTTCAGCAAATTCTAGATCGAGTGAAGAACCTATGATTCTCGCTTTTTAAAAAAATAGCACGAAAGAAATAAATAAAAGTATTACAACAATTTGTAACGGTGATCTCATGCCAATACTGTCTCATCGAGAATTCAGATTTCTGCGGGGGGAGGTATGGGATAATCGAAAAAAGGAGTGGGTTCCCTTCGATGAATCTAAAATGACCAAGAACTATCAAAGAGTAATGAAGCATCGGATAAACAGGAAGATATCTTTAGCAATTGGTGATCTAATCATGTTGCTCCAAGATCCATTGATTGATGTAGAAGAATTAAAGGTGGAATTGGGGGAACTTACATACGTCATAAACGAAATATTGCCCTATATTAGGTAAAACCTCTTTCTAAAGTTAATTATTGATAATGTCGGTTAACCGAAAACCTTATATAAGTAAACTGTAATACTCATGGAACGGTGATATGCTATGCCGCAAAAACTACGAACCATATGTTGTGGATACGACCCCATCCTCGTAAGAGGTTACGTAAGAACCGGGGAGCAAGCAGTGTGGTTTTACATGCCTCCAGAGCTCTACGAAGAAATGAACCCACCTACAAACACTCCAGTAGATCTAACTCTCCATAAAACCTACGACTACGAGGGCAATGTCACGGCAGAGCCGGAAAAAAAGTACACGTGGAACACATCCAACAACAGCGGGATGAGCATCGTATTTCCTGGAGAGGTGATAACAGAGTATAAACTAACAGCCTGGACCTACATAGAGGTAACCATCGATAAAATAGGCGGAAAAGACGTCTATCCGGGAGAAACAAAGGAGCAGATGTGGCCGATGGAAAAAATCAAAAATCCGTCCTGGCCTTACAAACTTGCTTTCGTAGAATAAAAACACAGGTAGTATCAAGTGGCGAATAAGAGAGAACCTGATAGAGGAGACGGAATATTCTCCTGGATGAGGATGGATGAGCCTCCAGAGGAAAAATGGAAAAGAATAGAAGAAGAAATTGCTGAGGAAAGGGGCAAAACCTGGATAAAACTAATAGATTTGGACGCCAATTTGGCGGACCCTTTTTTTTCTTATATTTGGTTTTTAGAGGGTTATGAAGAGTCGTCAAACATATATCTTATAAAGGGTGATTATTTAACCTTATTCGACACGGGCAACGATATCTATGCTTTCTTTGAATTGTTCGATTTAGGTTTTAAGGTAGAAGACATAAAGAAAATCGTGTTAACTCACGCCCATAACGACCATACATTAGGCTTGATGGAACTCATAACTCGCTACGGCACATTTAAAGATTTCGAAGTTATTGTTCACAAGTCGATGTCTACAGGAGCGCTTGCGGTAGCGTTAGAGCGAATGGGTAAAGGAGGAAAGGTAACTGGAGTAGATACCGGGGATACGATAAATCTAAGTGGCTTCGACTTCAAAGTATTACATACGCCTGGTCATACCCTCGATTGTTTTTGTCTATACCATGAAGAAACCCAAACCCTTTTTTCGGGTGATACGGTCCTTTCGTTTGGTCTTCCTACCCCGGATGATCGACTGGGCGGCAACTTGCAGGATTATCTCTTCTCTCTAAGAATCTTGATGGAAGTAGACGTGAAACATCTTCTACCAGGTCACGGCTTTCCCGAGTTTTTTAAAGGGAAGGATGACATTTTAGGTACCTACCACGGGGTAATTCTCTCCTTCATACCGGAGGGAAGCACCTGGACTGAGGGAGCCATGGAGCTCCTGAGAAAAAATCTGCCTCACGAGGCAATCTTTTGCCTGAATAAAGCCTTAGAAATAGACTCCAATAATATAGAAGCCCTAGGACTAAAAGGTTCTTGTCTCCAAGATCTTAGGAGGCATAAGGAGGCAATCGAATGCTTCGACAAGATTTTAGAGATAAAAAAAGATGAAGGAGCATGGTACAGTAAAGGAATGGCTTTGATGGAACTTAAGAGACACGAAGAGGCTCTAAAGTCTTTTGACGAGGCTCTGAAGATCGATCCTAATTTCGAAGAGGCGAGTGTAGGCAAAGGAATTGCTTTAATGGAACTTGGAAGAGTAGAAGAAGCGATGAAAATCGAGGCGTTCAGGAAGGCATTTGAAGTAGCTAAAAAGTTCGGATGATTCATCTAAAAATCTTCGCTCTAAACTTGTATATTCTCGTATCATTTTCGAGCCAAGCATCAGGAGAGAGTCCTGCTTTTAAACAGGTCTCGCTAAGAAGATCTATCTCATCCCATCCATGTTCTACGGGAACTTGTGGAAGAATAAGTGCTCTTTGAAAGTCTCTCTCTACCATAATACCGTCTTGCCCGATTTTAATTTGCTTTGGATAATTAACGCGCCTCTCTGCTTGGATTTCTTCTATTCGGCCTAAAACGCTAATTTCTAGAATTATGCTATCAGGGTCATCGATAAGATCTTGCATTCGCGCCCTCGTCGCGCAGGCAATAACCGAGTCGATCAATGCCACAAAAAGGGGTTTTACAGGCAAAGGGTAGCCCATAGAAATGATGCTTTTTTCTATACCTCCTTCAATCCTTTTCAATGTGACGAAAACACCCATTTTCTCTTTCAAATCGCTAGAAATATCTTCTGGATCGGTGATTCTTTGATGATCTTTCAGATAAACACTAAGTACTTCTCTGGCAAGGGTTATTAGAAGTTGCCTGTTTTCCTCTGTAAGGAAATTTTGAGAGTTTTCACTCATTTCTAAACCTCGATGCACCAAATTTAAATAATCCACTTTAAATATCTTGTCTCCATGAAGTACGATGTCGTTTTTTTGCACCCTCCTTCCGTATATGATTTCAGAAAAATGGTATGGTTTCCGGGAGCGATGGCAAGAACTGTACCCTACAGTTCTTCGCAGTTCATAACAATACCTGTCGGTCTTTTAAGCATGGCTGAATATCTTGAGCGAAATGGATATACGGCTAAGATATTCAATTTAGGAGAGTTTATGCTGGCAGATAAGAATTTTGAAGTCGATAAATTCATCAAGAATACTAAAGCAAATATTTATGCCGTAGATCTGCATTGGTGCCTCCACTCTCACGGCGCCATCGAAGTGGCAAGGTTATGCAAAGAAATAAGACCTTCTTCTTCAGTAATTCTTGGTGGGCTTACCGCAACATGCTTTCACAGCGAAATAGTTCGGAAGTTTAACTTTGTAGATATCGTTGTTCGTGGAGAAGCAGAAATACCTCTTTTAATGTTAACAGAAAAAATAGAAAGATCTAAGAGTTTAGAAGATACTCCAAACCTAACTTATCTTGATAAAAATGGGAGTATTAATATAAATCCTCTCATGAAGCCCGTTGATAGTCTCGATGATTATGATTTCACAAGACTAGACTTAATAGAACCCAAGCAATTACTTTTGGATCGAGTCGCCAACGGATCCATTTTAAGGTGGTGGTGCGTACCTCTGGCTAGAGGTTGTATATACGATTGCGCCTCCTGTGGAGCCTCATCTTACGGTTACAAAAAACTGTTGAATAGAGAGATTCCTGCTTTTAGAAGTCCTCAAAAAATAGTAGAAGACATTCACAAGTTAAAGGAACAGGGCATAGATCAAGTTTCTCTCTTTACAGACCCCCGTATTGTAGGTAGAAAATACTGGGAAGATCTTTTTACAACCCTTCGTAAGGAAAAGCTCGATGTAGACGGTCTGGACATGGAACTTTTTGTTCCTGCGAATGAAGAGTATTTAAAAGCCATAGCCAATATTGGCGTTCCAGTAGCCCTTACAATTTCTCCGGAATCGGGTGCTGAAAATGTTAGAAGAGCCCATGGGCGAAATTATTCCACAGATGATCTCCTTAGAACATCCAAACTTTGCCAGAAATACAACATAGACATCGGAATTTTCTTCATGTTAAGTTTAGCAGAAGAAACTCATGATAGCTTTAAGGAAACATGGAATCTTTGGGAAAAACTCTACTCGCTTAATTTAGATGGATACATAAAAAAAGGCGATGAAGCCTCTATTGTCAAACCTGAGTTTGGTTTCATGTTACTTTTAGATCCGGGTTCTCTAGCATTTGATTTTCCCGAGAAATATGGTTACAGATTGGTTTTCAAGAACTTTGAAGACTACTATCACGCCATGACAATGCCTTCTTGGAATTTATGGTTTAGCTATGAGCCAAAATTCCTAGACAAAGGAGATTTAACCAATTTAATAACTCAATCCTTGGAAAGAATGATAGACCTTGATGCAAGATATCGCTTCCTATATGAAAACCCATCGGACAACGCAATGTTGAGTTTTGAACTTTTTAAGATAAAGGCTTGGCACGGTATAGCAAAAGAGGTTGAAAACATATTAAAACTCAATTCAAATGAGAGTGATGCCCGCTTATTAGCCCTAAAGGAAACTTTTGAAGAATATTTGAGTGTTGATAGATTCAAAATAAATGAAAAAGCAGATCCTTTTGGCTACATGCAAATGTTCGAGGATATATTACACCAATCAATTGGTCTTATGAGCGGTGGCTAAGAGTATCTTCATGGGATTTTGTTTTTGGCTTTTAATTAGCCTTCATTAAAGCAGAAAGAGTACTTCAACAAAACTTTTATAGTAGTATAAAATTCCAAATGTCAAGAATAAAACTAAAAGGAGGAGTAATATGGAACCGCCAACTAAATGTTGTGACGTAGGTTTATGGTGGGAAACTATTATCTCAGATCTTTATGAAGCCAAGTGTGGCGAATGTGGAAAAATGTACCTAAGAAAAGCCACAGTCTGTTATGTAAAAGATCCGGGCGAAGCCAAGTATAAGTGTCCTGAGTGTGGAGCATTAATCGTCGAGAAAAGCCTGCCGCACCCGATGCGACCTGGACACAGAGTACCTACTCCCTACTGTCCAAATTGCGATGAAGAACCAATGGAAGTATAGAAATTCTTGGAATTTGCGAGAAGAAGTATAACGCTCGCATATCAAATTTTTTTATTCATAATATTTTTAAAAATTCGTTGCGGAGAGTAATGTTGCCTTCAGTGCTCATCCATTTTCCATTCCGCTATCATCTCAAAAAGCGTTGTTTCCGGCAACTTCCCTTGCATATCTTCTGGCGCGCCGCATTCAGGGCATTTATCTTTCCGAGTCTCAGCCTTGTATGTGTGTCTACAGGTAATACAGATCCAGTATGTCATGGTTCCTACTTCGACTTTTATAGTAAAAAAACCTTATGAATGAGTTTCTCTTCACTTTCTTTCTTAACATTCAAGAAGCGAACTTAGGTCTCGTAGTACCTGTAGAGATAAAAACATTTGATATAAAATACGATGCACCAGCATTTTTAAGACCATCAGGTTAAATAATAGTATTATTTAAATAAAGACTGGTGTAGGAATGCAGCATATTACGTATCAGGACATGGTTGAAAGAGTAAAGAAACTTCCGAAACTCGAGATCTACAGAAACAATAGCATGGTAGTCGAAATAGACGGTTTACCACTAATAATCGAAGACATATTAAAGGCAGCCATGATAAGCAGGCTAAATATCTTGCTCTGTAGTGAGCGCGGAGAAGGAAAGACTCAGTTAATGAACGATGTTGCGAATAATTGGTTTGGAGGAAACTCAGTCTATCTAAGGGCGAGACCTGACTCTGATCCTAAGGAAATATATGAAAAATTTAATCTTGACAAACTGGAGAAAGAATTGACTCCTGCGATTACGATTCCTCTTGTTTTAATAGACGAGATCAATAGGGCTCCTAGCATTACGCAGAACCAGTTCTTCAACATGTTCGACGGTTACATCGAGACCGGAAAGGGTAATAGAATACCTTTAGGATACAGAGATTATCATGTTGTTGTAGCCTCTGCCAACATAGGCGATGGAAGATATTACGGAACTTTTGACGTTGATCCGGGACTTACAGATAGGTTTCATATCGTATTAGATATGGATAACCATCCTCCTGATACAAAGGATAATCTTGAGATACTGCTATCAGATACAGACCCCATAATACTTGATTCCAGAAGGGAAGACCATCTTGATGATATTATAGAGATAAAAAATCTTCTAAACGATATGGAAATGGATATTTCTGCTTATTTGGCTCTCAGTTTTCTCAGAGATGGTCTAGATTATTGTTTACCAGAAAAATCATACGGAACAAAAAGTAAACGTATGATACCAAACGCGATTCCAGAAATATGTGAGGGTTGTTTTAGACTCGGTGAAGGTTGCGGCTACATTAGGCCTTTGTCCGTAAGGAGCGAAAAAGCATTGAAAAAATTCGTGTGTGGATTAAAAGTTGTTGCAGGAGCAAAAGGCAATGCTGATGGTGTTGTTTCTTATAAAGATGTTTTCGAGGCCTTCAAGATAATAGCACCGCACTCGAATATAGTAGACGACTACTGGGTCAGGAGAGAGTACTGCTGTAACCCTAGTTTGGCCATATTAGATCTTACAAGGAAGTTTCAAGAGGGCTTCGATGAGAGGAGAGGACTGATAGAAGAGACGTTTTTAGATTCTGCAAAGGGAAGGTTGGGTACGGGAACCTTAGATAAACTAGATCAGGAATGGGAATTTTGTGGAGATATTTTCCGAGAAATAAACAATATCGCGCAAAAGCATGGTGATCTCAGCAAGAAAACCGAGGAAGAGTACATTGCGCTTATTAAAAGATATCCGATATTAAAAGTACTTGTTGACCTATAATGGAGAAGAAAATGGATCTAGTACATAGACTAAGGAATTTTAAGAACAAAGAACTCGGTATGATTGGTGGAGGGGTAAGAGTCAATTATATCCTTACAGAAAGAGGGAACATAGATTCAAGTATTGATTACAGGTGGAACATAAAAATCGATATAAATCCAGAGTGGGGGATTAACCGCAGCGTAAAAGAATATCTGTCAAAGAATGGACTTGATCATAATGATCTCTCTTTTATCGTATCGAGGGATCTCCTGACACATGAGATTTTTCATTGGAAATACAATTTAGAATACAATGGAATAAAATTAAACGGTTGTCCAACGGATATCATTTACCACAGCGATATTCTTGATTCCGTTACTAAAGCCCTGAAATTCAGAGAGATAGAAAAAGGACAAAACTACATCGCGAATGCATTTGAAGATCTTGTTGCGAATTCGCTCGCAAGGCTTTTCTATCCTCCCCATGCCGGGCAAGTCATTTTCTATTACGACAAGGCATGGAATAACGACGGATTTGATCCTTTTTATGAGGCGCTTGTTAAGCTAAATCTTAGATTGTGGGGGGGAGAATGGGATTATCTCTTATTAAAAGAATTCTTTTCAGATGATAAGAGAGTAGATGATGTTATAAATAAAATTACCAAGGAATTAGGACTTACTGATAATATAGAGGAAAACGCCTATGTCCTTTCCTACAAGAAGGACTGGCCATACAAGAGTTATACCTTTGCCTTTCATATGGCTAGTTTGATAGAGGAGAGATTTACGCACTTATCTCTTGGTCCTGAGAGTAGTTTTGAGAAGATGATGGATGTTCCAAGAATCAAGAAAGAACTTGTATTGAAGATATATAAGAAGTCAAAAAAACCCTCAGATGATATAGAAAGACAAATTCCTGACTACATGGACAAATTTGAGTTCTTGGATCTATTATATGATGCCCTCTCCTCCAGAATATTCATAAAGGCAGAAGGTGCTGGCGAAGGTTTTGGCTTGCCGGTGATGAAATACTGCTTCAAGAAATTTGAAAAGGAAAGGGATGATCCGGAAAGGATTGTTTTCAGGAAACTCATACCCGATCCCGACAGTCCTTTCAAGCATAGGATAAACAGGCCGATAAACTTTCAGGTTCCAAGATTTGATTACTCTTTAAGCGTACCTGCTAAATCTGGCTTTGGAAGGATGCCAGACTTCTGTTTCATAATAGACACATCTGGCAGCATGGAAGAAGATATAGAAGACGCTAGCATCGTTCAAATCGGAGATGAGAGCAAGTACCTCGATATTCTTCAGAAGAGAGAAAGTATCGTCGAATGGGGCGATGATAGCAGGTATCACCACGCGCTGTTAGGGCTCTACGGAATAATCAAGTACATTCAATCATATGGAATAGCCCCTTACGTTAGATATAATCTGATAAACTTCTCGGACAAAACCCTTAAAACTGGATGGAAAACATATTCGCGGATATCTGAGATAAAAAAACTCGCATTAAACCCACAATTTGGGAATACCATCCTTGATATAGATACTATTAAAAGCGAACTTGAGGGGGAAGGAAACATTATCATCATGCTTTCTGATGGACAGATACACAACTGGCACAAAATAAAAAACGAATTCATCGATCTCGCAAAAAAGCACTTGTTATCGTTCATCGAGGTAGAGACGGAGAGCCAAACCGGATATGATCTTAAAGAAGCAGATTTTGATGTTAATCAAGTAAAAAATAGGAAAGATTTATTAAAATTAATGATTGACCTTACAAGACAAGGAATTAGGAAATTTTAATATGTTTAAGAAAAAGTTGTTTGGAAGGACTTATTCTGAAATCTCCGATGAAATCGAAATTAAGAAGGTAATTAAACCAGAGGACAGGAGCGAGAAAGTTCTTGAAATGGAATCTCTCAGGGAATTATTTGGCACTTTCATGGAAAAAAAACCATCACCTGTCCAGGCCGATTATAAAATCGCATGCAAGATCCTCGAAAATATAAATTATAGTGCTAAGGCAGTAGAAGAATTTTCCAATGATTTCTGGAAACTTCAGGAACTTTATACAGATTTTGCTGACTTTAAGTCAAAAGCAGGCATTTTTCTTTCTGCCCTGACGAATGTCAAAGTAGGTGACAAAGATCTGAACCTTAATTTAAGAGATCTAAAAGAACCTCTCGATTATCTGGGTTCATTTCTTGAAAAGGGAAGGATAATCATCGAAGGAAATGTAGGGGATAGGTTAGGACATATGATGAAATCAGGGTGTGTAGAGGTTAAGGGAAACGCAGGCGAGAAGGCTGGATCGGACATGTATGGGGGACAGATAATTATCCATGGAGATGTCGGCCATAGAGCGGGTCACTACATGTGGAGCGGTAAGATGGAGATAAAAGGCAATACGGGCTACATGCTTGGGTACAACATGCTCGGAGGAGAGATAACTGTCCACGGAGATACTCAAGACATGGTGGGCAACTGGATGACTAAAGGTTCGATCAGGATAAGGGGAAGAGCAGGAGAGCACGTTGGTCTTTTCATGATTAATGGAGAAATCTACCTCGATGGAGAATACGCCTCCGTAACGGAGAGAAGAAGGGGTGGAAAGATATACTACAGGGGTAAGTTGATCGAGCAAGATGTAGGTATACCAGTGAGATTCGACATGATACCCTTCAGAACCTAACTTTATATAACATAATGAAAAAAAATATCCAGACAGGTCTTAAATTTCATACCCAATCAATTGTCAGGCATATTTGGAGGGGAGGGCAAGAGTGAAAAACAAGAAAGAAGCTTCTTTGCCTACTAAAAAATTAGAGTAATGATTCTGCGAGTGATAATTCTGTGAGCGCTTAAAACAAACTCGCGAAGCCCGTATCTATGGCAAATAAAAAGACTCTGATATGTTATCACGAAGATTTTGGGAAATACGGATACTGGACCATCAAATATAGGGTAATTCCCTCATTCAATTATTTGAAGGCGAGATCAATTACTGAAAAAAACAATATTGCGGTTAAAAAACCTTTACCCGCGCCCTTGGACCTTGTGAAAAAAATGCATGATGCAGAGTACATTCGTGAAGTGATGTCTACAGGTTACTTCGAAAACGCTTTAATATCTGCTGGTAGTGTTTTGACGTGTGGAGAATCTATAGTTAAAAGAGAATGCGACAATGCATTTGCGTATGTTGGCACTGCGGGTCACCATGCAAGTAAGGAAAGTGCCTGGGGCTTTTGCTTTTTCAATGATGCTGCCATAATGATCGAATATCTAAGAAAAGATTATGGGATTAATAGATTCTTCATAGTTGATATCGATCCCCATTTCGGAGATGGCACTCGTGATTTTTTTGGGCAAGATCAAGAAGTTTTCCATCTGAATTTTCAAAGCGGAGCGGAGGAAAATATAGACTCACACAATAAGAATATCGATTTTCCTTTACCCTACGATATTGTGGATAATGAATTCCTCTTTGTAATAGAATCTATCGTGCCTGAACTGATTAGAGGATTTGAACCAGAGATTATAATAGTTATTTTCGGTCATGACTCACATTGTCTTGATTACGGTTCTTTCAAGTTGAGTTGGGAGGTCTATCCAAAATTAACAAAGATCTTGAAAAGAACCGCTGAGGAAGTATGTAACGGGAAGTTACTTTTTATCTTAAGTGGAGGGGCGGTTGTAAAGGTTGCAGAGCAGGCAATTTATGGTGTTATTTGCGAACTGGCGGATATTGAATATAAGCAGGATAGAGATCCTGAAAAGATTGAAAAAAAAGAAATCAGAGAAGAGTTGAAAAATATGGTTGAGAATTTAGTTAAAAAATTTGGTTTTCGTGACCTTAAAACTTTTTAAAAAATCTTATATGGATTTAGAAAGTGATAGGTTAATTTTGTCATATCTTTCCAAAAAATTCCTTGAACTCTCCTCGTTGAAGAAAAAATTCCAATAATGGATGTTTGCATCGAAGCAGTGTATATTTCCCTCTTCTTTTTCCATTCCAATCTCCAAGAAAAACTTCTCTGGAGTCCGATCCTCATCTCTGTCCCACCTAGAAACAAGTCTAATGCGACCTTTAAAACCATTTTGAAATGCTTGTTCTACAGCGTCTTTCATAAGTGTGGTTCCTATGTATCTTATCTCATTGTTTGCGATCGATTCGATGTAGTCTATGAATAAATGACCTTGCTCTTTGTCGATGGAAAATGCATAGGCTCCCAGGACCTCGCCGGTCTTTTCTTGGGTTAATACGCGGAGATTGTATCCATCGTTCACTATAGCACGCCATCCACCGAAAACAGAGTTTTTCCATCTTTCGCTATTAATTAAAAACTTCTTATCTTCCCAAGACGCCCATTTGACTTTTACTTCAATGAGATTACCGTTTCTCTTGTCTATTACATATTTCAAGCTGCGATCCCACCTAAAGGCTCTTCATCATTTTTATTATAGATTATTCACCAAGTGCCCTATATAATGTTTTTGGATACAAAATTACTTTGTTCTCTTAAAAAATGATTAAGAAAGTCGATTGCAATTTTTGATTTTATCTTACCAAAGGCTAACAAAAGACATAAAGAAGAAAAAAATCTCAAATCTCTTGGAAGACTATGACTTTGAGGGATGCGATAAAAAACAGGAATGAAAGGGTACCAGTAGCGCCATTGGTAGACTCGAGTTATCTGGCTTCGGTAAGGGGGATTGACCTAAGAGAAGCCCTCTATAATCCTGAAATGTACACAAACCTGTTGATCGAATCCAAAAGATACTTCGGATACGACTGGATATGGAAAGACTGGTTCTACGAGTTTATTTCTAAAGGAAAAATCGTTGGAAACAATATGATTTTTGAAACTGAAATTGGTATTCAGATAACTGTACCAAAAAAAGGGTATCCCTGGGTTTCTGAACATAACTTTAGTTTTGAATTTTTAGATTTTCAAAACAAAGTTTTAGAAAATTTAAGAAAAAAGACGTCTGAGTTTATTTGTGGCACAGTGCTTGGACCTTTTACTTTTTGCGCGACATGGATGTTTGAACTAGAGGATTTTTTGGTTAAGATGCTCTCAGAGCCTGAAACAATCGACGAATTGTTAAAAATATCGACAGATTTCGTATCAAAATGTGCTGATGCGCAATTGGAATACGCTGATGCCGTATTTATTTTCGACTCAGTGTCAGATCCTGATATCATCTCTTCTAACGTTTATAGAAGATATTCCTACCCTTTTCAAAAAAAATTGTTGAAAAAAATTAGAGGAGATACAATACTCCACATATGTGGTGACCCTGCCCCCATATTGAAGGAATTCCTGTCCCTTGAGTCAGTGCCGAGTTTCTCTGAGTTCGCAGATATCTCTAAGATAAAAAAAAGACCAATCTTTGGAAACTACAGCCCTGAAAGATTGGTCAAACAGGAAAAAAATACCATCATAAAAGAAATTACAGATCTAGTCCATAAAACCGGGAAAAAAGGATTTATCCTGAGTACTGGGTCCCATATAAGGATGGATACCCCCTTGGAAAAACTCAAAATATTCGTCGAGGGTGGTAGGCTCGCTGATATGTAAGCATGAAATCTTTGAGCATTTATCGATTTTCCATTAACCTCTCGCAGAGATTAACTGCCTTAACAGCATCTTCAGCGTAACCATCAGCCCCTATTTCCTTTGCGAACTCTTCTGTAACAGATGCGCCGCCAACGACTATCTTAACCCTCTCTCTTAATCCGTCTTCCTTGAATCTCTCTATTGTTTCCCTCATCTTCTCCATCGTGGTGGTCATTAACGCAGAAAGAGCAACGATATCGGGCTTAATTTCCTTGATCTTCTGAACAAATTTCGATATGGACACATCTCTCCCTAAATCATGAACTTCAAAACCTGCTCCTTCTAGAAACATGGCTACAAGATTTTTTCCTATATCATGGACATCTCCCTCTACAGATCCAATGATCACCCTGCCAGGAATGTTCGCCTCCACGACGACGAGATGGGGTTTTAGTATGTTGAGTGCCCTCTGCATTGTATGGGCAGAAAGAAGTACTTCTGGAACATAATATTCCTTTTTTTCAAATAAATCTCCTACAACGTCCATTGCCAAGATCATTTCTTTTAATATTGCGTTTGGATTCTCTTTTTTTAACAGATCTCTCACTATATTCTCTATCTCTTCGATTTTACCGTTTACAATTGCTTCTTTAAGCATATCCCTCGAACCCGATGTTCTTTATGAATATTGATTCAAAGTCAGGTTGGGTAGATAATTCTACGTATTCAATTCTATCTGCAATTTCTTCAGCCTCTTTTCTTATTGAGTCGCATAACATAGATTTAATCGCTCCCATGCCAGCAGCATTCCCTGCGTAAAATATATCCTTCGAGGGAGGGAGCAAACCCAAATAAATGGCGTTTTCTCTATCGATATAGTTTCCGAAAGCACCTGCGATGTAGATTTTTTTAGGGTTGTCAAACATGCTAGTAAGGATATCTATTCCGGTCCTTATCGCTGCTTTTGCGAGTTGAAATTCTCTTACATCTCTTTGTGTAATTTTGATTCCTCTTATACTGAATTCTCCAGATAACTTTCCACTTTTATTAATAACGCGAGATTTTAGCATCTCAGCAACGGCATCTATCAAACCGGAACCGCATATTCCTTTTGGTGGCTCATTCCCTACAGTTTTATATCCAAAATTTTTCCATACACGCTCTATAGCACCATTAGTAGCGCGCATTCCGTTAGAAATGTTAGCGCCCTCGAAAGCAGGACCTGCTGCCGAAGAACAGGCCATTATCCTATCTCGGTTACCTATAATGATCTCTCCGTTAGTTCCGATGTCAATCGCTAGACACGTATCCTTGGATTTATGAATCTCTAAACTTATTACCATAGCCAAAGCGTCGCTACCGACATACCCGTTAATTAAAGGCAAAAAATAGATATATCCGGAGGGGTTAATAAAAATTCCAACATTTTTTGCTCTTTTTTCTATACCTTTTTTGATAACGGGTTTATAGGGGGAAAAACCAAGATTTTTAGGGTTAAGACCCAGTAAAAAATGATGCATAACCGTGTTCCCAACAATAGTCGAGTAGTATATGTTATTTGGATCAATTTTATTCTTGCATAGTTCTTCGAGGAGTTGATTTATCCCTCTTAAAAGAGATTTTGATAATTCATGTTCCCCGTGCCTCATTGCATAGGAAATTCTGGATATTATGTCAGCACCAAAAGATATTTGAGGATTCGTAATCGATTTCTTATCCTTTAGAGTTCCATTTTTAAGATCTACGAGATATCCGGTTAGAGTTGTAGTACCTATATCAAAAGAAACGCCATACATCTCTTCAGTGTAGTCTAATATCTCATCATTTCTCATCAAAACCGATGAGTCAATATCAAGTTTTTTAATGTGGAAAGAATGATTTACATCAAAATCTGATTCTGATAGGTCTTTTAAGATTCTCAGAGTTTGATTCTCAATTTTTACAACGGTATCGTCAAAGATCTTAGAGGAACAGGCCAAAACACTCCGAGAACCTACCTTAACCAAGCATTTACCACACTTATTTTTCCCACCGCAAGGAGCATCAATCTCTACCGCTCCTTTGATTGCTGCTTCGAGAATTGAAGTTCCGGGTTTTACCCTAACGAGAACGGGTTCTTCGAGGGAGTCAACTAAAAATTCGACATTGATCTTTTCCATTAAAAGACCTTCAGTTAAGTTTAATGCAGAGCGATGAGGAATTCGCGAATTTTATTTTCTACGCCGTCTTCTTCAGGATCTATTGTCATGAAAGGAATTTTAACGGTATCCTTTATCTCTTCATAGGAATCATATACTGCTTCAATCCCGAAGGGGCACTGCTTGTGGTATATGACTCCTTCAATTTCGTAAGTTTTCACCAGGTCTTTTATATCTGCAGCATCTTCTCTTGGACTTCCGATACCAGAATGGTTAGATGTCCATCTTGCTAGGGATCTCAATATGTCAGATCTTATTTTAATAAGGCTTCTATGGGATGTAAACCTCTGATAAGGCCATGCTGCTGTAACAACTCCTCCATTACGTTCTATCGGATCCAAGAACTCGTTTCTAAATCCTCCTACCAAAAGTAATCTTTTAACTTCTCTTTTTTCGATCTCTCTTGCTCTATCTTCTAACTCTCGTACCAACTGACGACATACATCTAAGATAGCGCCGATTTCGCTGCCAACATAATCCGTACATATCACTTTCAGGTTATAAACGTCAAAACTTCTCAATGGATTGGATTCCTGTCTTATAAGTTTGTCTATGTCTTGGAATGCTCGAGTAACCTCGTTTGTCATCTCACAACTTTCGATTATCTTATCATCTGGTATCTTTTTCCCTGTTAATCGACTCAACAAATCCTTTAGATAACAAAACCTTTCGTAAAGGATCTCCTCCCTCTCTCTCCTACTAAGACCTCTTTCAATCTCTAAAAATTCGAAATTCCATTCAACGCCGATTTTTTTTAATAAATAATTCCATTCAGGTATCTTTGCTACGAAATCTGTGACGATTAGATTATAACCAGGAGAAGCGCCAAGGATTGGAGAACCTGCACCTCCGCTTATGTTGCGGCAAATACACTCTCCCACGCCAAAGTGACTGATCCACTTCTTCAATTCATAATCTCCCTTAATGATTGCCCTGTTTAAATCCTCACGTCTCTTGTAAACGATAGAGAAAACGTCAAATGCCTTCAACAATTCTATGGGAGGGCATGCTAAAGTACCAACAACTGTTCCACCGTTCCTAACGTGCTTAGCCCATCTATCCCACAAATTAGCGTTGTATTGGTATAAAAGACGAATGCTTTCTAATTCTTTAACATCGCTATGATAGGATACATCAACGACTCCAAGCATAGTACCACGTCCTTGATAATTTTCTAAGTTTCGGGATATAATGTTAACGGTATGAGATCAAAAAGTAGAATTTATAATTTAATGCATCTGGAAACTGACTGTTCAAAAAACTCCTCTTCAAAGATAGGATAATTAAATTTCAACTCCTTTCTCTCTATTACTTCGAAACCGCTTTTTTTCAAGTTCTCTTGGACGATTTCAAAATTAAACAGAGAATCGTATATGGGTCTCCACAGTGCGAGTTCCCACATGTCTTGAGGATAGAACTCAGTTTTCACATTCGATCTAACAGGTTCCAAGAGGAGCATCTCACCGCCATGAGATAATACGTTAAAAAGATCCCGTATGAAAGAGACTGGTTCAGAGAGATACTCAAGAATTGCATCGCAAATAACGTAGTTAAATGAGTTCTTTTTAAAAGGTAAGCATTCATCAGCATCATAAACTACAAAAGCCAAATTATCTTGTGGAAAAGACTCACTTACAGTCTTGAGTACGGAGGCAGAAATATTCGCGCAAATTATAAAAAAATTTCTCTCAATGAGGGTTTTTACGTACTCTTTAACACCAGCAGCAACATCCAAGACCTTATTAGTCCGCCAATCTGCACACATATCCACAAAATTTCTAATCCTTTTTTCGCTGAGTATATCGGGCTCGCTTCTACCTG
>CAYFZR010000063.1:0-11079 GCA_964347835.1 uncultured archaeon | reverse complement strand
TTGCGGATGCAACGAGCCACGTTCCATAGCCACGCTGCATCAATATTTAAAAATAATCCAGATTAGAGGAAGTATAACAATCATGCTCAGGAATATGTAGGCAGGATGGTGAATTAATCTCTTTTCAAAGAGATTCATTTTTTCTAGCCTTTTTTGTGATTCTAATATCATTTCGAGGTCTGCATCCACGCCTTTTCCCTTTAAATACTCCAGGTATTTTTCCGGGGTGAATTTGTGTGGATGTAGATATATGTAGTGGTAGACTTCTAAATCGAAGGGTGATAAGCCCTCTGGATTGTACTCTTCAATTGTCCAGTACTCATAAAGAGAGAAACCGTATGTATACCACTCATAGATTGGATAAAAAATCAAAAAAAGTATTATTATGACGATCAGTAATTTGAGCTTATTTCTCAACGCCATACCTCAGGATATTTTGCGTTTTTCTTTCGAAATCAAATCTAGTTTTTTACCTAAATTCTTTACTTCGTATACCTCTATTGTCTTTATTGTTGTTGTATCCTCTTTTTTTAAGGCTTCGTTTTGTAGTATGGACCAGATGAACATTTTTTTGTAACTATCCTCGTTCTCTACGGCAGGTCCGTGTACCAATTCAAGATTGGAGAATCTGACTATCGGTAAGGCCTGAACACCACCGTACCTTGAGACCACGCCGAGAGCACTAATGTAAGAATGTACATCTTCGATGTCATCCACCGAGTAAGTCATTATGTTAATATAGATGCCGAGTTTTTCGGCTGTTTCTTTAACTTCAGACATTGCAGCCTTCGCAGGCTTACAGGGTTTACAGAACCTACTCGTAATAAATATAACATCCACACTTTTAAAATCTAACCTCTTTAGATCAGATACCTCCACGGTTTGCCAGTCCTTACTCTCTTCACCGGTTTTGATACATCCAATAGAAGCCAAAATTATGAGCAAAGTTAATAATCTTCTCAATAAATCACCTCATGTTATACCAAGACAAGATAAGCAAGGTAGACTTGCAATTGTCCTTGACCAGTAGTGTTGCTTAAATATAATCCCTACAACCATTAAAGAAATACCTATAAACAATATTAGTAGTATAATCCACCTATTCTCCATGTAGATCCAATGACCCCCCAAAGATAAAAAAGTTTCTGGTGGTAAGTATGTTGACTGCATTAGGAATAATTATGCTCTTACTCTCTTTCTCAACACCTTTAACAGATATCCAACAAGAATACTTCGATCTCGTAAGAAAGATTGATAGCGATATGATAGAGTTAGAAAATCTTGATTCAACTGTTAAAACTACACAAGAAATAATCGATAGCTACGAAAGACTTAATGATTCCTTAAAAATGAGAATAATTTTGTTTTCTATCTTAGACCTCATTTTGGTCGCATCATTAATCATTTTGTGGAGGCGATATATATCTGGCTCTTAGCATTGTTGCTGATAAACGTATCTTTCTCGAACTACGTTAATGTTACACTTTATAACCCAAATTCTACGGTCATCTATAATCCCATCGTGGAATACGATGGTAATGCATATTACTTACCAAATATAGATGAAGGTGAGTTTTATTCAGTTTATCTTATACCAGATAAGACTTTTACCCTTAAAGTTGTTTATGAGTGGATAGAATGTAATGAAACTTATTGTCCAGTTTTACCGAACAGGGTCTCGTCGTGGAATAAAGATTATGGGTGGAGAGGGAGCGGATATATTGATATTGAGAAGCTTAAGAACCTTAATATTAAAAAGAAGGATGAATTAAAAACATTAGAAGAAAATAGAGAGACATTGGAAATTAAGTTAGAGACATTAAATGAGTACAAAAACAATTTAAAAGAATTCTATAAAAAAATCGTTTACGTAGAAAAGATAACTAGATATGTGTCCATTGCATTAGTGGGGGTTTTTGTATGCCTCGTTTTGTATATATTTTTACGCTCTATTTTATAGTTTTTTACACACTCATTCCTAGTTTTTCTTTAGAAGTGGAAATATATACGGATAAGCAAGTTTATGCGCCAAATGAGATTGTAACAGTGTTTATAACAACAAAAGAGCCTGAAGACACACCAGTTTATGTATCTCTCGTGAATGTAACTGTTGAATCCCCCTACGGTATTATTGAAACGAAAGATCAGTCCACAAGATATGTAGGATGCGTTATAAAGACATTCCGCCCCGGAAGAAAGGGACTCTGTACCATAACAGCGGATTTCAAAAAGATTTCTGTTTCAAGAAATATCGCCATATCCCAAAGGGATACATTTTTCGATGACCTAAAAAAGTTAAGAAACCCAGTTGAGATAATCATATTCTCTAAAGAGAAATGTGCGGAGTGTCCCGTAGCGAATAAAATTGTTGAGAATGCTAAGATAATTAACTCCGAAAAAATAAGTGTTCGTGGTTTTGACATAGATAAGTCCAAAGAAGCGGTTAAACTGGGAATATATGCTTCGCCCACCGTCGTTATAAATAATGAAAAGAAGATTGTCGGATGGCATGGTTATGAAGAGTTTAGAGAGGATTTAAGGCGAGAAATTTTAGAAGAAGGAGGAATAGAAGAAGGAAAAAAACCTATATTCTTGCTTACCATCCCCCTTGCTATTGCCGGTTTTATTTTCCTATTGCTTTTTCTTAAATCTCTATTGAATAAAAAAGAGGCAAACTAACTTATTAATTCTCCAGCTTCCTCAAATTTTATCTCTTCTTTAAAAAGCTTTCCTAAAATATCTATCACTTCTTTTGCCTTAACCCTAATTTGATTCATGGTATCTCTGTCTCTAATCGTCACAGTATCTTCTCTCAAAGTTTCATAATCGCATGTGATGCAGAAAGGACAACCTATTTCATCTGCTCTTGCATATCTCCTTCCGATGGAGCCTCTATCATCATATAGGACATTGAATCCGCTTATCTTTAATTCTTTATACATTTCCCACGCATAGGTATCCAAACCATCCTTTTTCATCAGGGGATATACCTCTACGTCTATCGGTGCTATTGCTCTGGGAAATTGGAACCAAACCCAGTCTCTGTCATATCCCTTGTCCCTGAAGCAATGTTCTAGCACACAGTATATGCTCCGTTCTACACCAAAAGAGGGCTCTACGACATGAGCAATTAGTCTTTTACCGTTGTCTTCAATGCTTAGATCTACACCACTATGCTTCCCATGGTTCCCTAAGTCGTAGTCTCTTCGATAAGCGTTGCCCACTATCTCTATAACCCCTCCTTCTAATTCTATTTCTAGATCCCAGTTTCCACCACTGTAATGAGGAGTTTCTTCGGGTAGCATATGCCTAAATCTGAATTTTTCCCATGGTATTCCAACTTTGGTGTAGAATAGGGTTTCTAGTGCGAGATAATACGCCATGAATTTGTTTGGTAATATTTCCTTTTCGTACGCCTCCTTTGCGATTATCTCCAATATTTTTGTATCTTCTTTCTTCTGTTCTTCCCTTGTAAGAAGTCTTAATTTTATATTCTCTTTCTCCTCAAAACCCGGATGCTCGTTGATTCTGTCTGGATTTACGAACATCTCAATTTCCATCTGTCCAAACTCTCTCAGTCTAATAAGACCTTTTCTTGGTGAGACTTCGTTTCTCATAGATTTTCCAATCTGTGCTATACCAAAGGGAAGTTTTTGACGCATCGAAGTAGCTGTTCTCTTGAAGTCTAAGAACATTATCTGGGCTGTTTCAGGCCTCATATATGCTATACTTCTCTTGCTACCTACATGTGTCCCCAGCATAAGGTTGAAGACCTTTACATCTGCTAATTCTCCACCACAACTTGGACAATTTATGGAGTCATCTCTTATTATCTTAGTCAACTCCATTTCATCCAATCCCTCTACAAATTGACCAGTTTCCTCTTCTATAAGATGATCTGCTCTAACTTCTTCTTTACAGTCTTTACACTCGACTACAGGATCTACGAAATGGTCTACATGTCCTGATGCCTTTAAAACTGGGAAAGGTAGTACTACAGCGCCGTCTACCATGAATACAGGAGGATCAATCTCGCTTTTTACGAACATATCAGTCCATAATTTGAGGAGTTTTTCTTTCAAAAGAGAACCAATGGGACCAAAGTCATATACGCCCGCGAATCCGCCGTATATCTCAGCGGTTGGGAAGACGAAACCTCTTCTAATTGAAACCTCCATAACTTTATCTAGTTTAGTTTTTTTAGCCATTTCAATCACCAATCACTCCAAATAATCTAAAAATATTCTTACCAAATCTATATCTTTAACCACACCTTCTATTCTTCCTTCAGCATTTATTACTGGTAGAACATCGATTTTTGACTTTTTCATTCTTTTTGTACACTCTTGAATCGGCGTCCTTTTTGTTACCTTCAAGACTTCTTTGTTAATTATATTTTCTACAAACAGATCAGGAATCTTGAATTTTTCTTTTACTACGTAATGTTTATTTTTACTGTCAATCCTCTCCCAAGTCCAAAGATCACCGTCTGATATCGTTGAGAAATTCACGATTGTGTCCTCAGATTCCTCCTCTAAAACTGACACAAAATCTTTTTCTGAGACAACACCAGAATATTTGCCATCACTTTCGACAGCGATAAGACTTCTTTCACCTGAGAGTCTTAGAATCTCTAATGCAACGGATAGAGGAGTTTTAGACCATACTATGGTACATTTCCTCGTCATGAAATCCTCTACCGTCATTTTTATTTCAGTTTTGGGAATGACTTTGGTTACAATGTCATGAACGGATACTAGACCAACTAACTTGTCCCCATCTACTACAGGAAGTCTCCTGAATCCTTTTTCCACCATGATTTTCGCTGCCACTTTTATATCGTCATCTGAAGAAACAGTTATGGGTTCCCTAACCATAACTAGAGCGAGTTGCTCTTCCTCCGGGTTTTTGGCTATGTCAGATCTTGTAACTATTCCCATAAGTTTCTCTGTATCCTCCTTTACGACCGGTAGAGAAGATATGTTATATTTTTTCATTATCTCAATAGCTTCTAAGGTGTTACTTGGGACCTTTACGGTTGTAGGATCGGTAATCATTATCTCTTTTACCAGCATTGATAGTCACCAACTTTATGCCTCATTCTAATTTCTGTTATCATATATAAAGTATATCTGACACGCCGCAGATCTAACGAGGCACGTTGCTCTTTTTTATCCGATGTAAATCATTTGCATATTAAAATTTTACCATTTCTAATCACTTGATGAATATATTCCCCCCTTCCTCTAGAAACTAGACCTAATATTGGGTCTTTTGCCCATTTCAGTTCCCTGTTTGGATTCATTACGACTAAATTTGCTTTTTTACCCTCTTCAATCGGACCAAAATCATCTAATTTCAATACTCTAGAAGGATTTATAGTTATTGCCTTTAAAAAAGGCTTAGGATCTATAGCACGTTTCGAAATATAACTGTAAAAACGAAAAGAAAAACGCATCTCTTCGAGTATATCTGGTGTATTAGTCATGGCATTGTCCGTTCCCAGACAGAGGTATTTAGCGTTTAGTAAATCAACCGGGGGAAATCCTAAACGAAAATAGAGATTACTTCTTGGGCAAATGACAACTGGGACATCTTTCTTTAATACATAGTCAACCTCATACTCGCTCGCTTTGGTTAGGTGTACCAGAAAATCCGGTTGATATTTCATACATTCCATTAATTCGTTGGAAAAGAGTTCACATGCATGAATCCCGAGCAACTTATTTCCCCTTTTAATGCTCATTTTTTCAAGTTCTTCTCTATCATAGTCTCTTATAGAACTAATTCCCCAACCGTCAGCGTATTCGATAGTATCATAGTCGCCATTGGGTCTGCCGAGGATTATTCCATTAAGCGGATAGTACTTTAATGCCTCTTTCAATAAAACCATGCCATTCTTCCCGCCTTCTCTAAAGTCGCAGAAAGCTAGAGTTCCACAACTAAGCATAATATCTAAGGAATTTTTAATACCCTGTATGAGATCCTCTCTGCTCTTTTTCTCGAATAATTTATGTTTAATACCCTTTGGACCAACGCACTCTTCTAAATTTAGATTGTAACAGCGTTCAATGAAACAAGAATCCCCAATGTGAGTATGGGCGTTTATAAAAGGGGGCAAAACCCATCTTTTTTTCATATCTATACCATAAAAATTAGATCCTTCCCCTATTTCTGTTATCTCATCACCTTTTATTTTTAAATATCCTAAACGAGGCTCTAAATCTTGAGAATAAAATATTAAAAGGTTTTTCAATATCATCTTTCGCCCTTCACATGGTTTTTTCTTGCATTCCCGCACTCCTAATCCCTTTAAGATTTCCCGAGGGTATTTATAGGATAAAAGTTTTTATAGATATTGATTGCTGTGGGTGATCATATGGTAAAAGCAAAGGGTAAAAAGGAGAAAACACAATTACCATCTTCGGCTGCTGGATTAGTCAGATACATGGACGTGGAAGAATCGAAGATACATATAAGTCCAGAGGCAGTTATTGGATTTACTCTTGTTCTTGTTGGGGTGGAAATTGCCATCCATTTGTTAGGCATTTGATGAAATCCTCTTACTTAATTTTCCATTAAGAAGGAATTCACCATGCAGGTGATTTTTGTTGGTAGATCGAACGTAGGGAAATCCAGTATATTAAGAATGATTACAGGAAAAAAAATTCCAGTAGGTAAAAAACCTGGATCGACAAGAAGGATAAACAAGTACTACCTAAACGATCTAGTTTTTTTAGATTTTCCGGGCTTGGGTTTTATGTATGGAGTTCCAGATAGGATTCAAGAGAAAATTAAAAGGAATTTAGTCAGATATATCGAAGAAAACAGCAAGGAAATTTTGTTTGGAGTTCAGATAATAGACTGTAAAAGTTTTATCGAGATAGTTGATAGATGGGAAAAAAAAGGTCAGATACCAATCGATATAGAGTTTTTTGAGTTATTAAATGAATTAGACCTCAATCCTATCTTAGTAGTAAATAAAATTGATAAAATAAGGAAAGATAAATTGGACGAAGTTTTAGACAAAATATGTGAAAAATTAGGGCTCTTACCTCCATGGAGACAATGGTCAGATCGATTTATACCTGTTTCTGCAAAGACTGGGGAAAACATTTTATTGTTGAAGAGGGTAATTAGGAGGCGAATAGACGAGGTGGGCAAGGGTGCCTAGAAATTTTCAATCTATCTTGTATTCACTTCAAAGGCTTAGAATTGACAGATATGATGCCACCTTTTATTATCTTTGCTCGTAGAGGGTTAGAGAGGGTATCGGTATGGATAAAAATCTGGATGAGATTATTGAAGAAATTTCGAAACGAACTAAAAAAGATAAAAATTCAATTATAGAGTTAGTACAAAAGAAGCAACAAGAGTTTGGAGGCTTAATAACACCAGAAGGCGCCGCACACGTCGTAGCAAAAGAAATGGGTATAAATTTGTTGGAATTACCTGAAACTAAACCAATAAAGATTAATGAGATAAGGACGAACATGAACAATCTTACATTAATCGGGAGAGTATCTCAAGTTTTTAAACCTAGAGAGTTTGAAAGACAAGATGGCTCGAAAGGAAAGGTCGCTAACATAGAAATTCTAGACAAAACCTCAAGCATTAGAATAGTTCTGTGGGGAAAAGATGTAGACTACGTGAAGAAATTAAAAGAAGGAGACGTAGTCAAGATAAGAGGTGCTTATTCAAAAGAGGGTTTAAGTGGGATAGAGTGTCATTTAGGCAGATTTGGATCAATAGAAGTTGATCCAGAGATAGAAATGGATTTACCCCCCGTAGAAATACCTAAACTTATTCCGATCTCCGACATCGAAGTAGGCATGGATAGCGTAAACATTCAGGGAAAAGTAATATGGACATCAGAAATAAGAGAGTTCCAAAGAGAGGATAAAACCGGAAGAGCAGCAACGTTGATAGTTGGAGATGAAACTGGTACTATACCTCTTACCTTATGGGACTCTGATGTTAAATTGATAGAAGACAGAGATATAGATGAGGGAAACATCGTAAGGGTATTGGATGCTTATTCAAGAGAAGGTTTAAGGGGTCCAGAGTTGCATCTGGGGTGGCGAGGAAGGATTTTAGTAGAAGAAGAAAAGGATTTGGAAGAAATAGAAATAGTAGAGAGGGATGTCCCGAGGGTCTCCATAAATGACATTACTGAAGAGGGACTCTATGAGATTAGGGGAATGTTAATCCATTTGTACGATAGGAGACCTTTATATCATGCTTGCCCCATTTGCAAGAGAGGAACCCGCCAAGAAGGAACCGAATATGTGTGCGAAAACTGCGGCAAAATAGAGCCAGAACCAAGATTGGTTGTAAGTGGAATGATTGACGATGGAACCGCTAACATTAAAGTTGTTTTCTTTGGAAAGGCAGCAGAAGATTTGTTGAAAACAAAGGCGAAAGAATTGGAAGAATCCATTCAAAGAGATCCTGAAATTTTCAACATTAAAAAAGAAGAAGTAGTAGGGAAGGAGTATATATTATCCGGGAAAACAAATATTGACGATTTTACCGGACAGACGGAATTTAGAGTCGGGAGGATAAATGATGTAAACCCCTTGGAAGAGGCTAAGGTGTTGATAGAGGAGTTAGATTTGGATGGTTGAAGATATGGAAAAAATAAAGAATTTGGAGGAATTACCAGGAGTTGGTCCTGCAATCGCAGAGAAGTTAAGAGAGGCTGGTTACCTTTCATTGGAATCTATTGCGGTTGCAACTCCCATAGAGATAAAAGAGGTTGCAGATATAGGGGAGAGTACTGCAGCAAAAATCATAAATTCGGCTAGAGACGCTTGTGATATGGGATTTGTTAGGGGAGACGAAATATTAGAGAAGAGAATGCAAATAGGCAGGATTACCACTTACAGTAATAATTTCAACCACCTAATCGGAGGCGGTGTAGAGACCCAAGCAATAACCGAGTTGTTCGGGGAATTTGGATCAGGTAAAACTCAATTAGCTCACCAAGTTGCGGTAAGCGTTCAATTACCTAAGGAATTAGGAGGTTTAGAGAGAGGAGCCATATACATAGATACCGAAAATACGTTCCGCCCGGAAAGGATACAGCAAATGTCAGAGGCTTTAGATTTAGATCCGACAGAAACTTTAAAGAATATTCATGTTGCGAGGGCCTACAACAGCGATCATCAAATGCTCCTCGCCGAAAAAGCAGAAGACCTAACAAAAGAAGGCGATATTGGCGTTATAGTAGTGGATTCTTTGACGAGTCATTTTAGAGCGGAGTACATTGGAAGGGGTACATTGGCTCCGAGACAACAAAAACTAAACAGGCATCTACACACCCTTCAAAAAATTGCTGACCTCTACAATCTTTCTATTTTGGTGACTAATCAGGTTATGGCAAGACCGGATATGTTTTTCGGCGACCCTACCCAAGCGGTTGGAGGTCATGTGGTGGGTCACCAGGCGACCTTTAGATTGTACTTGAGGAAGAGCAAGGGCGGGAAGAGGATAGCCCGTCTGGTAGACTCACCTAACATGCCGGAAGGAGAATGTTTATTCAGAATAATTGAGGCAGGAATCAGGGATTAAGAAAGAAATCATAAAAGCCTCTAATTCTGTTATTTTGTACTACCGTCTCTCTAATGAAGTTCTCTGAGTTCATTCTACCTTTAGAGGAATGTAAATGAGTAATGAAAAATGCTCTAAAATACCTGATGAAGAAATAATAACAGACATCGCAGAAGCTTTAAAGTCGAGAGGTATCGTGGTAATTGTAGTTGAAAATAGGAAAGAGGCTTTTGAAAAAAATAAAAGAAATTATAGCAAAAGATGCGGAAGTTATGAATCCCAAACCACACCGTGGTCCTGCCCCCCAAGTCAAGAACATTCAATTAAAAAATAAAAAAATAAGTGATTTTTTTATTTTTTTTATAATTTTAAATATTTTCCGTTACGATGAAACAACGATTAATGTAATATGTATTAATCTCATTGAACAAACTGATTAGAACTCTCCTAAAAATTCTAAACGAAAAGTTTCGACAAATACCTATTTATATGCTCCCGTTCCAAAACACAAGTGGGCAAAACAAGGAGGTTTAAGGTGAGGCTCAGAAAAGTAGGTGCAGTACTTTCTGGAGCCCTAATGATGGGTGCTACTCTCGCCGGAGCAGTAGCAGCACAGGACGTTCAAGTAGTAGGTAACGTAGTAGGATTCCCCTACGTAACGGATGGAGTAATAACCAGCGAAATAATTATAGGTTCTGGTGCTCCTGCTGCTGATGTAGCGAGCGCAGCCGACATAGCGGCCAGGGTAGGAAGTATGGCAGTAAAGGCAGCAGAATTAGTACCTACTCCAGAGGATGATGCTGCAACCTTCCACATATCTTCTAAAGCGGATACTGATAAAATATATGTTACTACTTTCCCTACTTTTATCGACGAAATATTCGATGCCAACGCTGATACCGGCAACGAACAGTACATGAATGTGTTGATAGCAAACGACGATGGAGAGCTCGCAGATAAATGTGACTGGGTGATAGAAGAAACTAGTTGGGGAGCATACCCTGAAGAGATTGATGGGGTTTTGTGGCCCGGATATTGGATAACATGTCCCCCTTCTCTAAACACCTTAGATGTGAACAAAGACGTAGACGACTGCCACGAAACCGATGCAGACTATGAGGAGTTCATATACATACGGGCTGAGAACAGAGACGGAGATACAATGGAGTTCTCAAAAGATGGATTGCAGTATTACACAGCGACTTACAACGGTGAAGGACCTGAACACGCAGGCGCCGGTGGAGAAGACGAATGGGATGCAAAGCACGACGAATACATGATATTGCTTGGGGAAAAGTGGTACGTGTGGGATGAAAGCGCGGACGGAACATACTACGATGAGATAGATGTAGGTAAAGAGATATTCTGGGGATGGATGAGCATAGGAGAAGAGAAGACAGTAGGAGACTACGTGGTAAAACTCGCAGGAGTGTCTGAAGACGCCGGAACAGCAGGAGCAGCAGAGATAGAGATAATTAGAGACGGTGTAGTGGTAGATAAAGACGTATTGGAATGGCCCTGTGACGA